>NZ_JBCOJC010000049.1:0-17201 GCF_040925905.1 Enterococcus sp. 2201sp1_2201st1_C11_2201SCRN_220225 | reverse complement strand
CCAAGAAGAATTTGCTAAACTGGGTTTAAGTAGTTTTTATCTCCGCGGTTCCACACCACCAAAAGATCGCTTAGACATGGTGGATGCCTTTAATGCGGGTGAAAGGGATGTCTTTTTGATTTCCTTAAAAGCGGGAGGTACGGGGCTGAACTTAACGGGAGCAGATACGGTCATTCTCTACGACTTGTGGTGGAATCCAGCTGTAGAAGAACAAGCTGCTGGTCGAGCTCATCGAATTGGTCAGCAAAAAGTGGTGGAAGTGTGGCGCTTAATTGCAGAAGGTACCATTGAAGAACGGATTGATCTTTTGCAAAATGAAAAACGGGAACTTTTCCAAAAAGTAATCAGCGGTAATGAAACACAGATACAGCAATTAACCGAAGAAGATATTCGGATGATTTTAAGTGGAGAGCAAGAAGGATAGCGTAAAATTAGCTAGTTTTGCTTAAAGCTTCAAATCCTTAGGGGGGAAAGGTATGGCGTGCAACCCTGGTTGTGTCGCCGTCCTCCAAATTGAACAATTCCAAAGGTGAGATCAAAAAGACAAGCAACTCCCATTCAAAAACATGGGAAGTTGCTTGTCTTTTATCGTTAAAAATTTCAAATCTATGGTAGTGTTCGTTCTACGGACTAAGACACATCTTGTCGTGAATCTTTTGGTTCAATTGGGTAAAGAAAAAGGAAAGGATTACAACATTTTTTGATAGGAATTACACGGTTAATGGCGATAGAATCTCACAAATCGCTGGGTAAAGTTGACAGAAGTCATTTAATTCCATGTCATAAATAGCTTCGGCACCTTCAGGCAATTCCCGGTTCCGATGGTTAAACCAGAGGGACTGCCAGTTGCGGCTTTTAGAGCCTACTACATCGTTTTCGAAACTATCCCCAACGTAAAGAGTCTTTTCGCCGTCAAGGTCAAAGCGTTCTTCTGCTAACTGAAAGATATCAGCCTCTGGTTTTTGGAATCCAGTAGCTTGGGAAATCAAAACGTGTTCTGGGCGAATCCATTGAAACAAGTCTAATTGTTTAATTTTTTTAAATTGGTGATCTGTAGGGCCGTTGGTGATAATCCCCATGGGTACACCAGCGTTTTTTAAATAATCCAATGTTTTTTTGACTTCTTCGTGCATGGTAATGTGATCCAATTCATTTTCATAAATCCCTTGGAATAAAAGAGCTTTCTCATCAGAAATACTTGGGTAGCCTAAATCTTTCAAAGATTGTTGGATACGGAAATTTCGCATGGTTACGATATCCCATTCGCCGGCTAAAACTTTGGGAAAGATTTCATCGCTGTGTACCCGAAAACGGATGTACAGCTCGTGCATATCCTCCATATCAAAGTCAGGAACAATTTGGTACACGGCATTTCGGAAGGGTTGTTGCTGATCATAAAGAGTATCGTCCACATCAAAAACGATTGCTTGAATCAAAATTTGCCACGCCTTTCAATTTCAGTAAATTTTCAGTTGTTGTTCTCGAACATATTCTAGCAGATATTTTTCGAAAAAAAAGGTGAAAACCTTGCTATATAAAGGTTTATTATACCTAATTGCCGGTTTGGAGTGTTCTAATAGGATTTGTTATTTTCAGTTTTCTTTACCGAAAACAGCCTTGAACTCTAATTTTGCCTTGTTATAATGAAGGACATGAAAGGAAGTGGTAGTTTGCTACGCAGATTTTTTCACTATTATCGTCCCTACAAAGGGTTGTTTTTATTAGATTTTGGTTGTGCAGTGGTGGTGGGGCTTTTAGAATTAGCCTTTCCGGTGGCAGTAAATCAGGTTATTGATCAAATTATGCCTCAGAAAAATTTCCGCTTGGTCGCTTTAGCTTGTGCGGGGTTGTTTGCTTTTTACGTTGTGAATACCATCTTGCAATACATTGTGATTTTCTTTGGACATAAGCTAGGAGTGAATATCGAAACAGATATGCGCCGAGATTTGTTCCGGCACTTGCAAAAGCAGTCTTTTAGCTATTACGATGAGCAAAAGACGGGAAATTTGATTAGTCGTTTAACTACGGATTTATTTGAAATTGCCGAAGTCGCCCATCACGGACCAGAGGACATTTTTATTACCATTATGACCTTAGCCGGCTCTTTTATTTTAATGTATCAGGCCCATGCCAAACTGGCTTTAGCTACTTTTGCTCTCTTGCCATTGATTACTGTGGCCTTGGTCTTCTTCAATAAACAGATGACTAAGGTTAATTTGGCGATCTATGAGAACTTAGGCGATTTTAACGCTGGAGTTGAAGCTAGTGTCAGTGGTATCCGTGTGACTCAATCCTTTGCCAATGAACAATTTGAAGCCAAGCGTTTCAAAGGGTTAAGTGAAAGCTACCGCCAATCAAAAATTCGTTTTTATAAAGTGATGGCGGCCAGTTCGGCGTATAATTACTTGTTAATTCGTTCCATTAGCTTATTCACTCTGATTTTTGGGGCTTATTATGTGATTCAAGGGGAACTGACCTATGGCGAATTTGTCTTCTTTATCCTTTTGTCTAATGTCTTTGTACGACCTATTGAGAAGGTAAACAATATGATTGAAAGCTATCCTAAAGGCTTTGCAGGGTTTAAACGTCTGACTCAAGAGTTAGATCGCCAGCCGGAAATTGAAGATCGCCCCGATGCAGTTAGCGTTCATAATCTGAAAGGGGACATCTGCTATGATCATATTTCCTTTGCCTATGGAGCGGACAAAAAGCAAGTCTTAAAGGATATTGATCTTAGGATTGCTTCTGGAGAAACCGTTGCACTAGTAGGTGAAAGTGGCTCTGGTAAAACCACTTTAGGAAATCTGTTGCCTCGTTTTTACGATGTGAAAAAAGGGCAGATTACCATTGATGGCATAGACATACGAGAAATGACCCTAAGCTCACTGCGAGATCAAATCGGTATTGTACAACAAGATGTCTTTTTGTTTCCGGGGACAATTAGAGAAAATATTGCTTATGGTCGCCTTGATGCAACAGAGACTGAAATTGAAACAGCCGTACGTTTGGCTCACTTGGAAGCTACCATCAAGGAAATGCCTCAAGGGTTAGATACTTCCATTGGAGAACGTGGGGTAAAACTTTCCGGGGGACAACGACAGCGGGTAGCCATCGCGCGTATGTTTCTTAAAAATCCGCCTATTTTGATTTTGGATGAAGCAACTTCAGCATTAGATAGTGAAACGGAACAAGTGATTCAGGAATCTTTGAATTCATTGGCAGATGGTCGAACCACATTGATCATTGCACATCGCTTAGCTACAATAAAATATGCGGATCGAATCGTGGTAGTGAGTCCTCAAGGGATTTTAGAACAAGGGACTCACGATGAACTATTAGCAAGAGGCGGTCATTACGCAGACTTGTATCGGGCTCAATTTAGATAATTGTCAAAAATTTCTAAAAAAAGGAAAAAATATGACAGAAATAATCAGAAGTTTCCTTTTCTGTCATGACATTTTTATTCTTAAAAAAACTATCAGTGTCCTCTGAAATGAATTAGAAAAATGAGTAATTAAAGTGATGAAGAAAAAACGAATGACACCCACTACCCGAAGATTGGAAGTGGAATAGACGCTGAGAGCATTCATTTAAAATAACAATTTTTTCTTATTAAAAAAAAATTGTTATTGAACTTAGAGCTGATAAAATGCCTTGTTAATTTGTATTTTAGTGACAGGAAAGCTTTTTCATAAAGGGCACAAAAATTATGTTTTTTTGATGAATAAAACAACGTGACAAAAAAAGTTGTCTGATAATTTGTTTTTTTGATGAAATTCAACTGCTACAAAGTTAATGAACACATCTTTTTATAAATGGCACAAAAATTAGAGCGTTGTAATTTTTGTATCCATTAATATTCTTTAAGCGTGATAATAATGGGAATTTAAGACTTATTTAAATTTAATTATCGAAATTTTTTTTTGAGAAAGGGCTAGATATTTGATTTTCCATTAGGTATAATAGAATCAGATTTAAAGTAATGAGTCATTAAGTACTTGTTACTTATAAACAAAAAGGAGTGATTACGTTGTTGACACTTTATACTTCCCCTAGTTGTACGTCCTGCCGAAAAGCTCGCGCGTGGTTGCGAGAGCACGAAATTCCTTTTGTAGAAAGGAACATCTTTTCAGAACCTTTAAATATTTCTGAATTGAAGTCAATTTTACAAATGACAGAAGATGGTACCGAAGAGATTATTTCTACTCGGTCCAAGGTTTTCCAAAAATTGAATATTGATTTAGATGAGTTGCCATTAAAAGAATTGTTGGATCTTGTGCAAGCGAACCCTGGTCTCTTACGTCGTCCCATTATGATTGACGAAAAACGCCTACAAGTTGGGTTTAATGAAGATGAAATTCGCCGCTTCTTACCTCGCGAAGTTCGCCAATTGGAATTGCGTCAAGCACAATTGATGGCTGGTTTATAATTCAAATAGATAAAGTTGTCGCTTTAGCCTTAGGGTTGAAGTGATTTTTTTATCTTATGAATCTCTTTAAGACGACAGGTTTTCCTTTACATTTGAATAAGTTTCGCTACAATGGATATTAACGAAATAGCTTGAGAAATGAGGTGTAGCTAAGATGGAAATGGAACACATCAATGATAATACGATTCGTGTTTTAATTAAAAGTGAAGATTTAGCTGACCGAGGAATCACGTTTTTAGATTTATTAGGTAACCATAATGAAATCGAAAACTTTTTCTACAGTATTCTGGAAGAAGTTGATATAGAAGAAGAGTTTAAAGGCAGTGAAGCCGTCACGTTCCAAGTTTTACCTAAGGGGGATGGGCTGGAACTTTTCATCAGTAAAAATATCACTCCAGAAGATATAGAGAAAATGGGCGAGTTTGTGGAAGGCTTTAGTGATGAGCCGGGAGAAGCTTTGCGCCAGACGATTGCAGATCAATTACAGGAAAATAGTAAGGAAACGGAGGCAAAACCATTGCCTCGGACTTTTATTTTTGAAATGGTTGATTTTGAGCAAATGGTTTTATTGGCGAAAGAAATTCAATTAGATGGTGTATTAAGTAATTTGTACAGCATGGCTGGGTTTTATTTCTTAGAATTAGAATTCCTAGATGAATTGATTTCTGATGGACAAATCGAGGATTCCTTGGCTTATTTAGCGGAATTTGCTCGTCGCAGTACTGCCACTAGTGAAGTTTTGGCAGAACACGGGAAGCTTTTAATGGAACGCGATGCGCTAGCGTTAACCCGTTATTATTTTGAGTAATAAGGAAGAGACTGAACCCATTGCGGTTTGGTCTCTTTTGCTTTTTTGTTAGACTGAGTATTCTCTTTGGCTAGAGGAGTTTGTTCCGCCTTTCTTATAAAGGAAAATAGTGAAATTTCGCTCCCAAAATATGGGCCGGCTGAATTTGAAACAAAGGATGGAGAAGAGGGAAACTCTTTTTTCATCCTTTGTTTGCGTATTTTCTGATAAAGAAAGTCAGGGGGGATTTGATGCTATTGGCTAAAGATCAGTGGGGAAATTTAGTGCTAGCAAGTGAGTATCAGTATCAGACAAGACGAAAGCTTTATTGTCCCGGTTGCTCACAAAAAGTGATTTTTAAATGCGGCCTTGAGAAAATTCCTCATTTTGCCCATTGTAAAAATCAGGATTGCCAACATTTTTCAGAAGGAGAAACCAAAGAACATCTTGCAGGCAAACAACTCTTAAAAAAAATCTTGCCAGCCGATACCCAAGTAGAAGCTTATTTGCCAAGTTTAGCCCAACGACCGGATTTGTTGTGGCGTAATTTAGCCATTGAATTTCAATGTTCTCCCTTAAGCCGCCAACGTTTTAAAGCGCGCACCCAAAATTATTTGGAACATAACTACCATCCTTGGTGGATAGTGGGCCAGCGTTTTTTCCCAAATAAAATCTGTTCTCAGCTGGCAAAGGGGTGTTTGCAGGATTCTCCTGTGGGGCCGGTACTCTGGGGATTAGATGTAGGGAAAGGGGAAATTCTGTTCTTTCACTCCTTTGATTGGCATTATCAGTTTGGTATGTCATATGAAGTGAAAAAGGGAAGTGCCCCTTTATTTGACGAATTGTTTTGGCTGACACAAAAAATGAAAACGCCGGCTAGTGACTGGGTGTGGTGGCAATACCAACGTATCTTGCAAATGAAACTTTTCCGCAAAGAGCAAAGCATCCTTCAGTTGCAAGGTTTGGGCTATTGCCACTATATTAATTTGTTGGACTTACCCCAATGGTGTTACGGGCCCAGTTGTCATCAATTTCTCTTGCAAGAAAAAATTTTATTGCTTCGAGGGCTTTTTCTAAAAGTCAGGAATTTTGACGATTGGTTTTCTTTAGTCCTCCAAATAATGGATTGGCCCTATTTATTAGTAGATCAAAAGCAAGTATTAAACGATGTATTCACAGAATGTCAAAGACTTTATAAAAGGAACCAGAGCAGAGGAACTAGAAAATTCTGAATACTGTGATACCATAGAGAAAGGAACGAAAGAAGTCTTTTGAATCAACGATAGAGGAGAATGAAGATGAGCGAAACGAAACAATTACCGAATCGAGAAACCTTACCAGAAGCGTTGACTTGGGATTTGACCTTGATTTTTCCTGATGATGCCGCTTTTGATACAGCCTTTGCAGAGGTTAAAGCTGAAGTAAAAAAAGTCGCTAGCTATCAGGGAAGCTTAGCCACAGGGGCAAGTGCCTTACAAAGAGCCATTGAAGGCTTGCTTAGTGTATATCGCCAGTTAGAAACGTTATATGTCTACAGTCACTTGAAAAATGACCAAGACACGGGAAATACCCAGTATCAAGGGCTATATGCCAGAGCCTCTAGTCTTTTGGCGGAAGCAGGAGAAGCATTGGCCTGGTTTGAACCAGAATTGTTGAGCTTAAGTGATGAACAAATTGCTAGTTATTTTGCAGAAAATCCAGCCTTAGAAAATTATCGTCACTACATTCAACAATTAGTAGACAATCGTCCACACATTTTGCCGGCAGAACAAGAATCATTACTAGCCGGAGCTGGTGAGATTTTTGGAGCTGCGGGGAATACCTTTGCCGTATTAAATAATGCAGACTTGGTTTTTCCGGTCATTGAAGGAGCAGAAGGAGAAAAAATCCAACTATCCCATGGTGTCTACGGGCAACTGCTAGAAAGTACGAATCGAAAAGTGCGCAAAGCAGCCTATGAAGGGTTGTATCAAGTGTATCGTCAGTTTCGTAATACCTTTGCTCAAACGTTGAGCACCAATGTGAAAACCCACAACTATTCAGCAAAAGTGCGCCATTTTGACTCTGCTCGACAAGCGGCGTTAAGCAGCAATCATATTCCTGAAAGTGTCTATGATACCTTAGTCACTGTGGTAAATGAAAACTTGCCATTGTTGCACCGTTACATTCAACTGCGAAAACGACTGTTGCAAGTAGAGGATTTACACATGTATGATTTGTACACCCCTCTAGTGGGAGAAGCACCGATTCAATACAGCTATGAAGAAGCAGTTGTGAAGGCCAAAGAAGCCTTGATGCCTCTTGGTGAAAAATATCAAAGTGTGGTAGCAGAAGCCTTTGACTCTCGATGGATTGATGTAGTGGAAAATAAAGGTAAACGCAGTGGGGCCTATTCTTCTGGAGCCTACGATACAGCACCTTATATTTTATTAAACTGGCATGATACCCTAGATCAACTCTTTACGTTGGTTCATGAAATGGGTCACAGTGTGCACAGTTATTTTACCCGAAAAAATCAGCCTTATGTTTATGGAGACTATTCGATTTTCTTAGCGGAAATTGCTTCTACCACGAATGAAAACATATTAACGGAATATCTTTTAGAAACAGAAAAAGATCCTTTGGTCAAAGCTTATGTACTAAATCATTATTTAGACGGATTTAAAGGCACTATCTTTAGACAAACTCAATTTGCTGAGTTTGAGCACTTAATCCACACAGAAGATGCGGCTGGGGTACCGCTAACGGCAGAGTATTTAAGTGAGCGTTATGGAAGTTTAAATGAGAAATACTACGGGGAGGCCGTGACTTATGATGATGAAATTAAGTTAGAGTGGTCACGAATCCCACATTTTTATTACAATTATTATGTCTTCCAATATGCTACTGGTTTTTCAGCGGCTTCGGCACTGGCTAAGAAAATTTTGAATAATGAAGAGAATGCACTAGAAAATTATTTGAATTACTTAAAATCTGGTTCCAGTGATTATCCTATCGAAATTATGAAAAAAGCTGGTGTGGATATGACCAAACCAGACTATCTTAAAGAAGCAATGGAAGTTTTTGCTGCACGTCTTGATGAATTAGAAACGTTACTGGAAGAACTAGGAAAATAAAATGATTTAGCAGTTATAAAAAGGAAGACCCGTGATAGGTCTTCCTTTTATAATTGCTGTTTTTTTGGTTTTGGAATGTGTTTTGAAAGCCGATATAAAGAGAGGTGGCGACTGTCGCACTGACAAAGTTTGCCTAAGTCTGCAATGCAAGCTTCCCCTTCTAAAAGCACGCCATAATCCCGCTGACTGGCGTAGTTGTAGATCACTTCAGAAGGATGCTGTGTAATGCCCATATCCCGAGCGGTGTCTTGGTCAATTTGGAACATCTCTTTGACAAAGTCTGTGGGCCGGTCTTCTTGGAACATCTCTAAATCAGCACCAATTTCTTTGATGATCTTCATTACTAACTCTTGGGAGTAGGGAATCTTGTCACAAGCCACAGCCTGTTGCAGGCGCATCATAAACTTACGACCTAATTTCTTACCCTGTAATTGAACGGCTTTGCAGTCTAAGGCCGCAGAATATGTATCAGTAAATAATTTATTGCGGGCTTCAATATCTCGAATTGGAATTCCCCGCCGCTTCATAACGTCGTGAATCGTTTGCATATTAACCAATGGAATCACACGAAATTGAATTTTTTGATCGCTATTGGCAATGAAATCCAACAGATTCGTTTCCGTTTCTAGGCAAATAGACCCGATTGGATTGACGAACAAATAGATCTCAATCAATTGTATCTCCCCCGTTTCTTTTGACTTCCCCAAATCAAAAGCTAATTTATAATAGTAATCTAACAGAAACATACGCAAAAAGAAAACATAGTGGTCTAATTAAATAGCGAGCTTTATTTTTCCTTAATTGCTCGGGTGATTTTATTGGCACCTGGTCGAAAAGTGAGGTCTAATTCTGTTAGTAAATGCTGAAATTGTTCTTTTCCTTGAGTAAAATCAGAAACTTCCAATTCTAATTCGTAATCATGGCCATTTCCATACCAGCTTTCATCTATGGCAAGTAAACCGGCTGGTATTTTAAATTCCCAACGAGCGGTGGTTAAGTCGGCTAATAAGACGATTTCTTCTACTTTAATACCTATGGAAGCTAATTTATTGGCGATTTGCCCATCAGCTTTTAGCTGCGCTTTTTTAGTCAATCGTTGCGCTTCTTTCAAGGTTAAAGAATCTGTGATTTCCCACAAGCCACCAGTGGAAGCAGGGATTTTTAACGTTTGTTCTGCGGAATCTGGATATAAACGGATGCGCAAGCCCCAGTGACGCTTTTTTAAGCGTTGGTCTGGTGTATCAAAATAGTAATTGGTTTGTTTTTTTACTGTTTTTTCTGTGAGTTGATAATGAGTTTTGACCCGTTGAAATTCTTCTGCTGTGAGCATCGTTTTAAATTCGATTTCTTTGGCAGTAGTCATTTGTTTTCTCCTATCTTGGTCTGTTTAGCTTTATTATTGTGACACAGAAAGCGTTTTTTGACAATGAATAATCTCATGATATTTTCATTTCTAATTTTCTTGAAGAAATGAGGGGCTGTTTTTAAAAACTTTGTTATTACGTCATTGGCCGAGTTGAATATCCTAAAAACTTTTTTACAAAGGGAAGTGATTATTGAAGTGGATTGTGGCTTTCGGAGATTTCATGCCGTATCTCTAGTTAAAATATGTTAAAATCAATGTTGAATGTAAAAGGTCTGAAATAAAAAAAGATAAGGCACTGGTTGGTCTTTAAGGGCTTTTTTACAGCAAGGAACGACCAAGTCAGGTCGCAGGGAAAACGAGGGATCAAGATGAAACGAGATTGGGATCTTTTTTTAGCACCCTATGAACAAACTGTAGCAGAATTAAAAGTAAAACTACGGGGAATCCGCAAGCAATATAGAGAACAAAATCGCCACGTACCCATTGAATTTGTCACTGGGCGGGTAAAACCGGTGGAAAGCATTGTGACCAAAAGTCAGATTCGCCATATTCCCATGGAGCGCTTGGAAGAAGAGATGTCTGATATTGCTGGACTTAGGATTATGTGCCAGTTTGTAGAAGACATTCATCAAGTGGTTCAAATTATTCGCAATCGTAAAGATATGAAAGTTTTGATTGAGCGAGATTATATTACCAATAAAAAGGAAAGTGGCTATCGTTCCTATCATTTAGTGATTGAATACCCGGTGCAATTAATTGGTGGCGAGAAGAAAATTTTGGCAGAAATTCAAATTCGGACATTGGCTATGAATTTTTGGGCTACCATTGAACATTCTTTGAACTATAAATACCAAGGGGCTTTTCCTGAAGAGATGAAAGAGCGCCTGCAACGAGCCGCGGAGGCCGCTTATCAACTAGATGAAGAAATGTCGAAAATCAGAGAAGAAATTCAAGAGGCGCAGCGTTTGTTTGCCCATGGACGAGGGAAGTCAGACGACGGGTATTACTTAGCTTCTATGGATCAAGAACAAGAAGCTGAGGAGGAGCGCAAATGACTTTAAAAGTCGCCATTGTATCCAATCAAGAACCTCAAACATTGCGGGTCTTGAATCAGCTTTATCATCTTTTGGCTGAAGCTCAGATTACCGTGGATCAAAAAAATCCTAATCTGGTGATTTCAGTGGGAGGAGACGGGACGTTGCTTTCGGCCTTCCATCAGTTTAGTGATCGTCTGGAAACTGTGCGCTTTATGGGGGTGCATACAGGTCATTTAGGTTTTTATACCGATTGGCGAGACTATGAAATAGTGGAAATGGTCCAGCGACTACAAGAAGAAACGTTAAAGAGTACCAGCTATCCATTGTTGGAAGTAAAGATTACTTATACCGATGGACAACCAGAACAGCGCTTTTTGGCGTTAAATGAATCCACCATTAAGCGGGGCAATACCACTATGGTAGCGGATGTGTATATTCGAGATGAACTCTTTGAACGCTTCAGAGGGGATGGCCTTTCCGTTTCCACGCCAACTGGTTCCACGGCTTACAATAAAAGTGTGGGAGGAGCGGTGATTCATCCTTCCATTAATGCCATGCAGCTGGCAGAGATCGCTTCTTTAAACAATCGTTTGTTTCGTACATTGGGTTCTTCCATTGTAATTGCTGCAGACGATTGGTTAAAAATCGCCTTACAGCCTTCTGGGGACTACTTTGTTACGGTGGATCAAATGGACATTCCCCAAGATCAGATGGCGGCGGTTCACTATCGAGTGGCAAAAGAACGGATTCGTTTTGTATCCAATCGTCATATGCATTTTTGGCATCGAGTAAAAGATGCCTTTATTGGAGATATTGAAAACTTATGAGATTTGATTATCAATACCAAAGCTGCGAGACTAAATTACTGCGCAGCTTTTTAAAAGAACAGGGCATCTCCAAAGGTTTATTGGCTAAAGTCAAATTCCAAGGCGGACAAATTTTAGTCAACGGTCAAGAACGGACTGTGCGCCATCAATTGACTGCTGGAGATCAAGTGAGCTTTGTGATTCCTGATGAAAAAGAACATGAAACTATGGTAGCTACGCCGGGTGCGGTGGATATTGTCTATGAAGATGAACATGTACTGGTGGTGAATAAACCGGCGGGCATTGCGTCGATACCGGCTCAGTACCATCCTCAAAACACATTGGCCAATCGGGTAAAAGCTTATTACCAAGCGCAAGGTTATGCAGATCAAGTGATTCACATTGTGACGCGCTTAGATCGGGATACTTCTGGCTTAATGGTCTTTGCCAAGCACGGCTTTGCCCACGCCAAGTTAGACAAACAATTGCGAGCCCATCAGTTTTTAAAGAAATACCAAGCTTTAGTTGGTGGGAATGTGGCAAAACTTGCCCACCATGAGTTGATTGACCAACCGATTTCGCGGGAACGGACGTCATTAATGCGCCGTGAAGTGAACCCAGACGGACAACCTGCTCAAACGGAGTATTGGCTTGAATACCGCAATGAAATCGAAAAGTTGGCTTTGGTAGACATTCGTCTTCATACCGGCCGCACACACCAGATTCGCGTGCATTTTTCTCATCTGGGTTGTCCCTTATTAGGAGATCAGATGTACGGTGGCGATACGACTAAAATTGCTCGACAAGCATTGCATTGTTATGAATTGGCCTTTACCCATCCTTTTACGGGAGAACCTTTGCATTTCACCAAAGCACCTCCTGAGGATATGAGTGAGCTGATTAAGGAGATTCAAAATGAGTAAATAAAGAGAAATGAGGTGAGAAGATTGGATGAAAATCAAGAAGCACTAGACTTGCAATTTGCCCAATTACAAGAGGCATTGGCAAAAAATGATATGAAACAATTCCGGGAGCTGTTTTTGGACTTGCATATCTTTGAGCAAGGGCAGTTTTACCAATCCCTCACAGATGAACAACGGCAAATGATGTATGCCTATTTATCCCCCAAAGAAATCGCGGATATGTTTGACGTCATTGAAGAAGACAATGTGCATATGACGGACTATCTGTCTGAAATGCGCCCAGGGTATGCGGCAGATATGTTAGCTGAAATGTACACGGATAACGCGGTGGATTTACTAAACACTTTGGATAAACGCCAAACGGCTAAGTATTTAAGCATTATGCCCCATGAGTCTGCTCGAGAAATTAGGGAATTGCTTCATTATGAAGATGATACTGCCGGTTCCATTATGACCACCGAGTATGTCTCGATTGTGGCCAATCAAACAGTGCGCTCTGCCATGTATGTCTTAAAAAGTGAAGCCACCGCAGCGGAAACCATCTATTATATTTATGTAGTAGATCAAGAGAATCATTTAGTTGGGGTTATTTCCCTGAGAGATTTGATTATCAATGAAGATGATGTGATGATTGCAGATATTTTAAGTGAACGGGTTATTTCCGTCCATGTAGGAGACGATCAAGAAGACGTAGCCCAAACCTTCCGGGATTATGACTTTCTGGCTTTACCGGTAACGGATTATGATGAGCATTTATTAGGGATTGTTACCGTTGACGATATCATCGACGTTATCGATGATGAAGCGGCCAGTGACTATTCCGGTTTGGCCGGGGTCAATGTGGAAGAAGTCTCAGAAAATCCGGTGAAGTCGGCGATGCGCCGTTTGCCTTGGTTGATTACCTTACTCTTTTTAGGAATGGCTACAGCTAGTTTAATCAGTCATTATGAAGAATTGGTCAGTGAAGCCTCAATTTTAGCGGTCTTTATTTCGTTGATTACCGGAACTGCCGGTAATGCTGGCACCCAATCTTTGGCGGTGGCAGTAAGGCGCTTGGCTATTACCGAAGACAAGGAACGCTCTTTTTTGGGAACTGTGATTGGAGAGGTCTTAACCGGTCTATTTACCGGAGCGATTACCGGATTAACTATTTTTGCCATTGTTTCTCTTTGGAAGGGAAATCCAGTGCTAGGGTTTGTCATTGGCATTGCCATGATGTTTGCCATTACGGTAGCCAATCTTGCAGGGAGCTTTATTCCGATGTTAATGGATAAACTAGGATTTGACCCCGCGGTAGCCAGTGGCCCGTTTATCACTACATTAAGTGATTTAACTTCAGTTTTGATTTATTTCAATATTGCGAGTATCTTTATGCAGCATTTTATTGGAAGCTGAGTATAAAAAACATAAGCGGTTCGGCGAATTTTGCCGAGCCGCTTATGTTTTTTGTGCCAATATCTTTAATGATTCAAAAATTTATTTTTATATTCATCGTATTCTTCTTGGGAAATCAGGCCTGCTTCCAAGGCTTTTTTGCGTTCTTTTAGTTTTTCGTAATTGGTTTCGGTGGTCAATGGCGTTGAAGTACTAGTGACTTTTTGACGGTTGGCGGTGGTGATGCCATCCATTAAGCCGTCTTGTAAATCGCTTTTGCTATCTTCTAACAGTTTGGCAATTTCGAAAACCACTCGCTTTGTCCAAAAAATACTAAAGACTTCCCGGAAACTTTCAATACGCAATGAACCCCAGATAATCCGAGTATTGGGATTAATGGTATTGATATTATTTAGAGGCAGACTTTTATAATCGTTGTGGAACGGAACCCAACGCGCAAAAATTAAGCGACCAGAATTAGTAACAGCGTAGGCGGTAAAGCCTTTGCAGCTAAAGTAGCGGACTTTTCCAGCTTGCCTTTCTTGCACTCGTTCGTGATAAGCGGCAGGGTCTTCTCCGTCGAATTGTTGGATGTTTTCCCGGTCTTCGGGATGATGCCGACCGATAAAAGTAGCCAACGCCTCCTCATCTTTTCCTAGGGCGTCTTCAATTAATTTGAAATGTTTTTTTTGCAACCAACCGCCGATAATCGGGGTTAGATTAAAGCCCAATTTATGATTCCGGGCATAGGCGTACATTTCCTCTGCATTTTTCATTTTCTTGGCTCCTCATAAAGTAATCTATGCGTTTTTAGTATAGCATAAACCCCTTTTAAAGACGCTTATTATGATAGCTGCCGTTTTTTGATTTACTTTTTTCTCAAAGTAGCTAATAGTGCAAGGCCTTTTTCGAAATCTTTCGTTCCGGGAAGGATTTCATAACCAAGTTTTTCATAGAGAAAGATGGCGGGATAACTCCAAGTTTGAGTATGAAGGAAAATCGCTTTTTCTGGATTTAAATCCGTTAAAAGCTGGGTAATAGTCGCTGCCAAAAAGCGAGCCAGTCCTTTTTGTTGGGCTTCAGGTTTGACGGCCAGCCAGTGAAGGAGCGGCTCATTGGTTTTCCCCCACCACGCGGTACAAGTGGCAACTTTTTGACCATTGTCATCTTCAATAAACGCCATGCGATGAGCTAATTCTTCTGGATAGGGAGCAAATGTTTTTTGAAAGTAAGTTTGGGCATCGGCTACCTTGTCAAATTCTCCTACAGAAGTCTCAATCTCACACCAAGCATTTTCATCTCCTGCTTGGTAATACACTAATTTGTAGCCCTTTACTAAAGTTTTGGGGGTTATCGTCACACTGCTTTTCGAACGTTTCATAATAAATTCAATATAAGGTAATGATTTATCTAGCAAAATAATGCCTCCTTTTACGAACGTTCCTTACTTAAAATAGCGGAAGGGGTAGTGCCATATTGTTTTTTAAAGGATTTGCTAAAGTGATAAGCATCTTGGTAGCCTACCATTTGAGCCACTTCCTTAATCGTAGTTTTCCCTTCTTTTAAAAGGTCTGCTGCATGGGCGAGGCGAATTTGAATCAAATAATTAATCGGGCCCATGCCGACAGTCTCTTTAAAAATTCGCGAGAGGTAAGTGGGACTGACAAAGTGATCTTGGGCTAGTTTTTCCAGTGTGACTTCTTCAGAATAATGATTTTCAATAAAATAAATCACTTGGTTAACGATTTGCTGGTGACGTTTTTCACTGGCGGACAGGCGCGGGGTGATGCTGTTTTCATCTTCATTTAATCCTCGGAGAATATAGGCTAAAATTTGTAGGACTTGGCCTTTGTGCATCAATTGAAATTCAAATTGTTCATAGTTCATTTCTTTGATGATGCCCCAAGCTTGTTCAATCACTTGGTGTTGGTAACGTCCCAGATTTAGTAAAGGGGTTTTATTAGGGAAAAAATTGCGCTTTAAGCCATCTAAAGAAATATTTTTTAAGCCAATGTGTAATTGATGGGAGTGGGTGTTCGTTTTTTGCCACTCTTGGTGCATAACCCCTGGATTAAATAAGAGCACGTCGCCAGCATGGAGTGAACGGGCTGGTTCCTGAGCAAATTGATACATGACCTCGCCTTCTAAAATGATGCTGATTTCGAGAAACTCATGGCTGTGTAATTTATTGTAGTTGTCGCTTTTATTCCATGGATCAAAGAGATACAAAATCTCTGGATTAAAGGTTTGCGGATTGACGTATTGCATGTTTTTTCTCCCGATGAACGAAGGGGACAGACCTCGTTTGATAAACTTATTTTACCTCATTTACGTTCAGGTCGCTTACTTAAATTTAAGAAAGGGCGATTGATAAAAAAGCGAAACCCACTTAGGCTTCGCTTTTACGTAGCTATTAAAAGTTTACAATTTTTGTTCCGTGAGCTTCTTTTACCCCAAGTCTGGTTGTGACTTCCGCCACATTTTCAGATGTAACGCCACCGCCAGGTAAAATAATAATTCTTCCAGCGGCATAATCTACCAACTCTTTTAAGTAAGGAAGATTTTCTGTTATTGGGCTGCCGCTAGGGCCACCATGACTTAAAATCCGGGTTACCCCATGGTCTGCTAACCAGTCCAACGCTTCTTTTTGGCGCTCTTTGCAAATGGCATCAAACGCCATATGGAAGGTGACTTCTAAGCCTTCAGCAGTTTCTAAAAAGAGTTCTAAGCTCTCTTCATCCAACCAGCCGTCTTCTTGCAACATGCCAAAGACCACGCCATCGGTACCGAGTTTTTTTGCTTCAATTAAATCTGTATGCATGATTTTTAATTCAATATCGTTGTAGACAAAATTTCCTCCTCGGGCTCTGATCATCGTCATTACCGGAATCCCTTTTTCCCCAGCATAGGCGAGGCTTTCTTCAATTACCCCAGTGGAGGGAGTAGTACCTCCCACAGCTAAGTTGTCACACAGTTCAATGCGCGTAGCTCCAGCAGCTAAGGCTTTGGGAATATCGGTAAAGTTTTCTGCACAAAATTCTTTTATCATCTTGCTTCCTCCGTTCTGTTAGCTTCAGTAGAATTCTAACATATCTCTATGGTAAAGTAGTAACCGAGGTGATTTGGGTGAAGAAAAAAATTGAACGAGGCCAAGAATTTGTAGCCAGTGAGGCAGAACTGTTTGCTTGTCCGATTTGTCATGAGAACATGCTTGCAGATCACAGGGGACTGATTTGTCCCAACAACCATCGTTTCGATGTCTCCAAAAAAGGCACGCTGTTTTTTTTACAGCATCAAGTGAAAACGGAATACGATGAAGAGATGTTTCGTGCCCGACGCAAGTTGATTCAAGGAGGCATGTAT
>NZ_JBCOJC010000048.1:0-17818 GCF_040925905.1 Enterococcus sp. 2201sp1_2201st1_C11_2201SCRN_220225 | reverse complement strand
TACGAGGTGGAGTGTTCCACTTCTTGCCTATTTTTATTGCCGCATCTGCTGCGAAACGCTTGAAACTAAACGAATATGTGGCCATGGCTTTGGCGGTGGGGTTGCTTTCCACTAATATAGACGGCGTGGAAGGGTTAGAGTTGTTCGGTTACAATTTACCCACTATTGGGTATGCCAATACCTTTATTCCAATTTTATTAGGGGTATGCTTTTTAGGCCTTGTCACCAAGTATTTAAAGAAGATTATTCCTAGTGGGTTGCAGTATTTCTTAGTACCGGCATTATCTTTAGTATTGACTTTCCCGGTAATTTTAGTGTTCTTTGGTCCAATTGGTACGTTAATTGGCAACGGTATCAGTGCTTTCTTTGATATCTTGATGAATACCATTGGTAACTGGATTGTGGTGATGTTGTATGCAGCTTTCCAGCCATTCCTAATCGTTTTAGGAGCGGCGAATTTCACTTACCCAATCGTGCTAAACTTCTTAGGTACGTTGGGATACGATCCAATTATAAGCCACGCGGCAACGATTTCAGACATTGCTGTTTGTGGTGCAATGGCGGGTTACTTCTTGAAATCTAAAAAAGGTCAAGAGCGGCAAATGTTCGGGACTGTTAGCTTTAGTGCGTTAATGGGGATTACCGAACCGGCTGTCTTTGGGGTATTTGTAAAATATCGTCGTCCTTTCATAGCTGTTATTGTCGGCGGTGGTTTAGGCGGGTTAATTGCTGGACTAGCTGGCGTGAAAACCATGGGTTTTGTTTGGGGATTAGCGGCATTACCGACTTATTTAGCAGGAGGTACGAGTAACTTTATTTGGATGTTGATCAGTGTGATTGTCGGGTTTACTGGAGCATTAGCAGTCGCATACGGAGTGGGGATTCCTAACAAAGAGACCGACGAAGAAGCTTTGGAAGTCTTTGAAAATACCTCTGACTTAAAACAAGTTGGCATTGGCAAAATCGCAGAAGGCAAAGCGATTCCTTTAAGCGAAGTAAGTGACAAAGCTTTTGCCTCTGGGGCATTAGGCAAAGGTATCGGGATATTACCGTCTGAAGCACAAGAAACAGTGCTTTCTCCAGTGGAAGGTACAGTTACCGTAGTATTTCCAACAAAGCATGCCTACGGAATTAAAACGAAAACTGGTGTAGAAATCTTAATTCATATTGGTGTGGATACTGTGAATTTAGATGGGAAATACTTTGAAAGCTTTATCGAACAAGGTCAAGAAGTGGAAAAAGGGGACGTGTTAGCAAAATATCAAGCCGATAAAGTGAAAGAAGCAGGATTTGATCCAGTGATTATTGCCGTAGTGACAAATTCCCATGATTATTTAGATGTAATTTCAGTGAGCGACAATCAAGACGAATTATTAACCGTCATTTTGTAAAAAAGGAGAATGAAAATGGCATTTACGAAGGATTTTTTCTGGGGTGGCAGTATTGCGGCTCATCAATGTGAAGGGGCTTGGCAAGAAGGGGGCAAAGGGCCGGCGATTATGGACTTTGTGACAAAGGGATCCAATCACGAGCCACGACAAATCACTAGTCAAATTGAAGAAGGTTTGGATTATCCTTCACACGTGGGAATTGATTTTTACCACCATTATAAAAAAGATATTGCCTTGTTTGCGGAAATGGGCTTTACCGCCTTGCGTATTTCCATTGACTGGTCGCGGATTTTTCCTAAGGGGGATGAACAAGCGCCAAATCAGGCGGGCTTGGATTTTTACGATAGTGTGATTGATGAACTCTTGGCTCATGGCATTGAGCCCATTGTGACCCTGTATCACTTCGAATTGCCGATTCATTTGGTGCATCAATATGGTTCTTGGAAAAATCGGCAAGTGATTGACTTTTACCTTCATTATTGTGAAACGGTGATGAAGTTCTATGACAGTAAAGTGAGGTATTGGGTGACCTTTAATGAAATGAATCACATTGATCCACAATCGGAACAATCGGATATCTTTACTTATTTGATTGCAGGATTGAAATATAGTGAAATGGAAAAACCGATAGAAGAGTTGGCAAAAATTGGGTACAACATGACTTTAGCTGCCGTTAAAGCCGTACGTTTAGGTCATGAGATCAATCCAGAAAACAAAATTGGTTGTGTCTTTGGCTTGAATCCAATTTATTCCTATGATTGCCAGCCAGACAATGTATTGAAAGCTTTCTTGGATAATGATCGGGATTATTATCAAATTGATGCCATGTGCAAAGGACGTTTTCCAAAATACAAAATGAAACAATATGAAGTCTTAAAACTTGATTTGGAAAACCAAGCCAGCGATGAAGAAGATTTCCGGGAAGGTTCCATTGATTTCATCGGCTTAAACTACTATATGTCCAGTATTTCTAAGCCAGTTACATCAGTGGCTGGAGAAGCAGCCTTGTTTGGCGGGTTGCAAAATCCTCATTTAGAGCAATCCAAGTGGGGCTGGGGCATTGATCCTGTAGGCATTCGTTATGTCTTGAATTACTTGTATCGCAAATATGAGTTACCGATTATCATTACGGAAAATGGGTTGGGTGCGGTGGATCAAGTGGAAGCAGGCACTGTTCACGATGATTACCGGATTGATTATCTTCAAAAACATATGAAAGCCGTTAAACAAGCAGTGGAAGAAGATTTTGTAGAGTGTTTTGGCTTTTTGACTTGGGGACCTATCGACTTAGTCAGTGCCACCACCGGAGAAATGAGCAAACGCTATGGCTTTATTTATGTGGATTTAGATAATGAAGGTCAGGGGAGTTTGGAACGTTTGAAGAAGGATTCCTTTTACTGGTATCAAGAAACTATCGCCACAAATGGTGAATCCTTGTAAGTAAAGTAAGCCGGGAGAGCAGTCTCCTGGCTTTTTTGTATACACGTAGGAGAAGAAAGCAAAACAAAAAAGACGACCCGCCCAGTAATCGCCTTTTGGTTTTGCAATAGAATAAAACTTTATTCTTCTTCTGTCGTGTAATAGCTGTGGTCTTCTAATTTCAAAGCATTCATAATCATGGAAGCTGTCTCTTCGATGGAAAGAGAGGCCACGTTAATGACCACACAGCCTAGTTTTTCGTAAAGGTCTTTGGCAAAGGCCAGTTCCGCTTTGATTTTTTCAATATCAGAATAAGCGGTGTCGGGGTTTAAACCGTATGCCAGCATTCGTTCTTTGCGAATGCTGTTTAAAATATCGGGATCGTTGGTGAGACCCACAATTTTACTAGGATCTACTTCCCAGATTTGTTTTGGGATATGGGCTTGAGGCACGAGGGGCAAATTGGCTACTTTTAAATTTTTATTAGCTAGAAATAGGCTTAATGGAGTTTTGGAAGTTCTGGAAACGCCTAGTAAAACCACATCGGCTTCTAAAAAGCCACGGGGATCTTTGCCGTCATCGTATTTTACTGCAAATTCCATCGCTTTAATTCGTTTAAAATAGTTTTTATTTAAATGATGGAGAGCACCAGGTTCTCTGGTTGCTTTGACACCACTGCGGGTTTCGATTTCGGTGATGGTGGAAGAAAGGACATCAAAATTAAACAAATCGCTTTCAGTACAAAACTCTCTGATTAATGCAGAAAATTCTTCATCAATCATGGTGAATAAAATCATTGCATCGTGCTTTTTGGCTTCCGCAAGGCCTTTAATCAAAGTTTCTTTATCAGTGACGAAAGTTTTGCGGTAGAGATTGAATTCTACAGTGGGAAACTGGGCCATGGTGGCTTGAGCTAGTTTCGTGGCGGTTTCCCCGGCGGAATCGGAAATTACATAAATAGTTAAGATTTTGGCATCATCATTCATTAAACAACAACTCCTCTTGTCTTTTGTTCTCATTTATTATACCATACGAAAGGAGCGTTTTAATTCGTAATCATTCTGATTTGTGGGGTGTAAAAATGGAACAAACTCGAATTCAACAAGCCTTATCAACGTTGAAAGAAAAAGGCTATAAACATACGAAAAAAAGAGAAGTGATGCTGACGTATTTGGTGCGGCGCAATCGCTATATGACGGCTAAAGAAGTCCATCATTATATGAATCAAATTTTTCCCGGAGTAAGCTATGACACAATTTATCGCAATTTACACGATTTTGTGGACATCAATCTGTTAGAAGAGACTGATTTAAACGGCGAGATGAAATTTCGTTTTCATTGTTGTGAAGATATGGCTCATCACCACCATCATCATTTTATCTGTACTGTTTGTGGTAAAACCAAGGAATTGTCATTATGTCCCATGGATTTTTTTGAAGAGCAGTTGCCAGGGTGTGTCATTGAAGGGCATCGTTTTGAAATTTTAGGCCGTTGTGAAGATTGTCAGTAAAAAAACATAAGCAGTTCGGTAATTTTTCCGAATTGCTTATGTTTTTTAGTAATGTTTGGTTTAATCGGACAGTTGGAATAATAAGTCATTCCTCAGTATGGAGCCAGTAGTCGGGATATTTTTCCAAGACGATTTCTTGTTCGTTTAGCATCATATGCAAGTGTAGGGAAGTTAAAAAGCTGACTTCTTCAGTATTCCTCGCAGTTAAAGCCTCAAAGAGCTGGTAATGCTGCTCCATAATGGTGTCCCAGCGCAAGCCTTCCACATTGACACGCAGCCAACGAAACCGTTCCAAGTGGGTATTGTGATCATTTAACCAATTCCAGATTTCTTTTCGTTGGGCAATGTCAAAGCAAATCTCATGGAAGTAATTATCCGCTTTAAAAAAGCCCCGTTCATCTTTTTGTTGAACGGCTATTTCTTGTTGGTGAATAATTTCTTTTAACGATTCTTCTCCAGCAAAAGTCAGTTTGGCACAACATTCCATCATGATTTGTTTTTCCAATTGTTCTCGAACAAAACGGGCATTTTGAGCCGCTACTAGGTCAATTTTTGACACATAAGTCCCGCTTTGGGGGATGGTGTAGACCAAGGCTTGGGCTCGCAATTGAATTAAGGCTTCCCGAATGGGGGTACGGCCAATCTTCAGTAGGTCTTCCAATCCTTTTTCAGAGATTTTCCGGCCAGGTTCTAAGTCAGAATAGATAATTTTTTCCCGGATTGCCTTAAAGGCTTGGGATTGTAAACTCGTACTGGACATAGTGTGTTCCTCTCTTAAGCTCAATAAAATTATTATAGCAAAATTCTTCAAGATTACAAATCTGATATGGCAGTAACCTCAGGGCTTCTCTTGATTTAATTAAAAAAAGGCTTTCTTAAGAGTTGACAAAGGAAATTTTAGGGATTACAATGCTGTTGTTATCAAAACTAATATATCAGTTTAGGAGGAGTTCTTGTGATTACTTTAAAAAATTGGCAAGAATCAATCAGTGAGTTAACCGAAAATAAGGTAGAGCTCCCACAATACAATGTGGCTGATCTTAAAGAAAAAGGACAAAAAGCACCGGTGTGGATTCACTTTGGTGGTGGCAATCTCTACCGCGGATTTCATGGTGAAATTGCCCAACGGTTAGCAAATCAAGGAGAATTGTCTTCTGGCGTCGTTGTTTGTGAAACTTTCGACAATGAAGTGGTGGAAAAAGCTTACAAGGCCTATCATAATGACTTTCTTGAGGTGGTAATGCACGAAGATGGTAGCCTTGACAAACGCTTGATTGCAGCAACTGCCGCTAGTTTTTATTGCAATCCTGCTGACAAAGATAATTTTTCACAAGTGATTGGTTATTTTGAAAATCCGGCGTTGCAATTTACTACTTTTACCATTACTGAAAAAGGTTATGCTTTAAAAGATCCAGCGGGGAGTTTTTTCCCAGTGGTTGTAAATGATATTAAGAACGGTCCCGTAGCCGCTGCTCATACGATTAGCATCGTGACCGCCTTATTATATAAACGTTTCTTGGCAGGAGAATTTCCAATTGCCATGGTTTCTACCGATAATTTCTCACAAAACGGCCAACGTTTTCAAGATAGCATTTTAACAATTGCCGCTGAATGGGAAAAAGCCGGTTTTGTATCTAAAGATTTTCTGGCGTATCTGAATAATCCTGAAAAAGTTAGTTTCCCTTGGAGTATGATTGACCGGATTACCCCTAATCCTTCAACTACGGTGGAAGAAACCCTAACTAAAGAAGGATTCTCTGATATGGAGATCATTCATACTAGTAAAGGAACCAATATTGCGGCATTTGCCAATACTGAAGTGATTCATTACTTAGTTTTAGAAGATGCGTTTCCAAATGGTCGACCTGCGTTAGAAAAAGCCGGAGTGATGTTAACAGATCGCGAAACGGTGGATAAAGCCGACGTGATGAAAGTTACCACTTGCCTAAATCCATTGCACACCGCTTTGGCAGTAACAGGTTGTCTTCTAGGCTACACTTCCATTGCTAGTGAAATGAAAGATGAGGATCTAGTCGGCTTAATTAAAGGCATTGGCTATCAAGAAGGGTTGCCAGTCGTGGCAAATCCAGGAATTATCGATCCAAAACAATTTATTGACGAACTGTTGCAAAAACGTTTGCCAAATCCCAATATTCCTGATGCTCCACAACGGATTGCCAGTGATACTTCTCAAAAAGTAGCCATTCGCTTTGGTGAAACCATTAAACGCTACGAAGAACAAGCAGATAAGTCAGCAGCTGACTTAGTTTACATTCCCGTAGCAATTGCTGCTTGGTTACGCTATTTATTAGCTGTGGATGACAAAGGACAAGCCTTTACACCAAGTCCTGATCCTTTATTAAGTGATCTGCAAGCACAATTAGCTGGTATTACCTTAGGAGAACAATCTTCTGAAAAAATTCATCAAGCTGTAAAAACCATTTTAGCCAACGAAACAATCTTTGGCAGTGATTTGTATCAAGCTGGCTTAGGCGAAAAAATCGAAGGTATCTTGAAAGAAATGTTAGTCGGAATAGATGCAGTTCGCAATACGATTCACGCATATGTAACAAAAGGAGGAAATAACTAATGGAAATGACCTTTAGATGGTATGGTTCCAATGAAGAAAAAATTAAATTATCAGAGATCCGCCAAATTCCTGGAATGAAAGGAATCGTTGGGACTTTGATGGATATTCCCGCTGGTGAAGTCTGGCCAAAAGATCGCATCAAAGCTTTAAAAGAAGAAATTGAAGCCAATGGTATGACTTTGAAAGTCATTGAAAGTGTTAACATTCACGATGATATTAAAATTGGGTTACCAACTCGGGATCAATACATTGAAAACTACAAACAAACCATTCGTAATTTAGCTGAATTTGGGATTGAAGTAATTTGTTACAATTTCATGCCTGTCTTTGATTGGGTGAAATCGGATTTGGACTATAAATTAGCGGATGGCTCCTCAACTTTGGCTTACATTGCTAAAGATATTCCTGAAAATCCAGAAGAAATCATTAAAAAAGTGGAAGAATCCAGCAATGACTTTGAGTTGCCTGGTTGGGAACCAGAACGCTTGGCGCAAGTAAAAGAACTGTTTGCCGCTTATAAAGATGTGGATGAAGACAAACTCCGGGAAAACTTTGCTTACTTCTTAAAAGCAATTATTCCTACTTGTGAAGAAGTTGGCATAAAAATGGCCGTTCACCCTGATGATCCTCCTTATTCAATTTTTGGCCTGCCAAGAGTCGTGAAAAATCGGGATGATTTGGATTGGATTTGTAATGTCGTAGATTCTCCAAGTAATGGCATTACCTTGTGTACCGGTAGTATTGCGGAACGTCCAGACAACGATGTCTATGAAATTTTAGCGGAATTTTGTAAACGGGATCGGATTCCTTTTGCTCATGTCCGCAATATTAAATATATCAATGAGAACGGCCTTGATTTTTACGAAGCTCCTCACAAATCAGAATATGGTTCATTGGATATGTACAAAGTTTTAAAAGCAATGTATGACAATGGCTTTAATGGTTATATTCGTCCAGACCATGGACGCATGATTTGGGGCGAAACAGGCCGTCCTGGTTACGGCTTATACGATCGGGCGCTGGGTGCTATGTATCTTAATGGCATTTGGGAAGCTCTAGAAAAAGGAGAATAGAAATGGAAGCAGCGTTAGCATTACTTTGGGTAGTAATCGGTATTTTCTTATTAATGATCTTTAACTTGCGCTATAAGATGCACAATGTCATTTCTTTATTAGTCGTTGGTTTGTTTGTGGCGATTATGGAAAAAATGCCCTTGGATACAATTGTGGCTACCGTGGAAAAAGGGATTGGCGGTATTTTCGGTAGCTTAGCCTTGATTATTGTCTTTGGGGCTGTAATCGGTAAAATTATGACGGAAAGCGGTGCTAGTCAACAAATCGCCGACACCGTCATTGCAAAATGTGGTACGAAATTCTTACCAGTTGGCTTATTGTTTATTGGGATGATTTTTGGGATTGCGATGTTTTATGAAGTGGCCTTTTTGATTTCTGTGCCACTGGTGTTGAACATTGCGAAGAAAGCTAAGATTCCCTATATGAAATTAATCATACCAACTGTGGCCGGAGCTACCATGGGACACAGCTTGTTTCCACCTCAACCTGGTCCGGTAGCTTTAGTAGCTGCTTTTGATGCAGATATTTCTCAAGTGTATATGTTGGGGATTTTAGTCATTGTTCCCGCTTTGATTTGTGCAGGTTTGATTTTGCCAAAATTTATCCCTGGTTTAAAGGAAATGCCCTTAAATTCCATGTTAAAACCAGTGGATGAAATTCCTGCTGACAAATTACCAAAATTTTCTACATCAATTATCGTGCCTTTGATTCCTGCTATGCTAATGATTATTTCTTCTATTTTAAAACCAATCTTTGGCGAAGGCTCCGTAGTGTATGAAGTTTGTACTTTTGTAGGTTCCGCAGAAATTGCAATGTTATTAGCTTTGTTTGCTGCTATGTATTTCCTAGGCATCAGAAAAGGCAAGACCATGCAAGATTTAACAAAAACTATGAGCCAAGGGATTTCCCAAATTGCCGATGTCTTATTGGTCATTACTGCCGGTGGGATTTTAAAACAAGTGATTATTGATACTGGCGTTTCTGCTCATATCGTAAACTTAGTCAGTGGCATTCCGGTTTCACCATTTGTGATTGCTTGGATTATTACAGCGATTATTCGGATTTTGACGGGTCAAGGAGCAGTAGCGGCAATCACTGCAGCAGGGATGGTAGCACCATTAGTTACCCAATTTGATTTGAATCCTGCACTGATGGTTTTAGCCGTTGCTTGTGGATCAAATACCATTACGTTAATGTATGATGGTGGTTTCTTATTGTTTAAAGAAACATTTGGAATCTCCATGAAAGATACCTTTAAAACATGGGGCTTATTGGAATTAACCAACTCTGTCGTAGGCCTTGGGGCAGTCTTGATTTTAAGTCTCTTCTTTTAAAATAGATTAAGAAAAGAGGAACAAAAATGAATCAATCCATTATTTTTTACAATCAAGCAAATGAAAAACTAGTTAGTTTGCCAATTCGTTGGGAAAATGAACAAGGGCTGATTTTAGAAAAGGAAAAATTAGCCGAAATCGCCTTAAATAATAAAATTGATCTGGATCAAGTGACCAAAATAATTACTCCTGATACTTTTACCATCGCTTTTAATGAAGAAAAGGCCACATCTATGTCCTACAATCAATGGGAAACCTTGCGTAGCCAACAAGCCAATGATGCTATTCAAGAAAAGATTGGTGAAAGTACATTAGAGCAACCCATCAAAAATCAAATCGCAAATCTCTTCAATGATTTTAACCAGGGGATGGCGGTAAAATATCAAGGGAAAAAATCTTGGAATGCTATTTATGAAGAACTCTTGGCAAATATCGAACAATTGCTAAAATAAAAATTGCTTTATTTCAACACTGCTAATGGAAAGGGAAATCCTTTTGTATTGGCAGTGTTTTGTAAAAAATAACTTACTTTTATTTTTTTAAGACTACACCTTGACGTAAAATTTCCCATTAGCTATAATATTAAAAGGACAGTATTGTTCTATGAATTGGTCATTGAGCAAAAACGGTTACTTTTTAAGCTCGGAGGGAGGGAATCTACATGTCAAAAACAGTGGTTCGTAAAAATGAATCTCTTGACGATGCTCTTCGTCGCTTCAAACGTTCCGTGTCAAAATCCGGTACTTTGCAAGAATCTCGCAAACGTGAATTCTATGAAAAACCTAGCGTGAAACGCAAGAAGAAATCTGAAGCAGCCAGAAAACGTAAGAAATTCTAATTTTGGCTCATGATTGGAGCTGGTAGTGTGACACTACTAAGTACATTGAATGCGGATATGAAGACAGCGATGAAAGCTAAGGATAAGGAACGCTTGGCGGTGATTCGTATGTTGAAAGCATCCCTTCAAAACGAAGAGATCAAGGTCGGACACGAATTGAATGCTGACGAAGAATTGACGATTTTATCCCGGGAGATGAAACAACGTCGCGACTCATTAGCAGAATTCGAAAAAGCTGGTCGTGAAGATCTCTCAGAAAAAGTTAAAATCGAAATTGCAATTGTGGAAAAATATCTTCCTGCACAACTATCTGATGAAGAAATTCGTCAAATCGTAGCGCAGGCAATCGCAGACACAAATGCCACTTCCCCTTCGGAATTTGGCAAAGTGATGGGTGCTGTTATGCCGAAAGTAAAAGGCAAAGCAGACGGTAATCAAGTGAATGCCATCGTTAAAGAATTGCTCCAATAATTGTCCTAAAGCCACGGATTTTTCCGTGGCTTTTTTGAATGAGATTTTTCTCTTAGGAAAGAAGGGAGCTTTTTTCTTTTGCCTCTTGATATGGTAGAATGATTGAGTAATTACAATGAGGGGGATGTATTACTTGGCAGATGAACGTCAGAGAATGCAACTGAAATTAAATGAGTCCGACGATCTTTCCATGTTGTTTGGAGCTCATGATAAACATATTAAATTAATCGAAGAACACACCAGTACGATTATTCGCACTCGTGGGGAAGTTTTAGAAATCGAAGGTACAGAAGAAAATGCCGCTTTAGTAACCGGAGTAATTGAGGCTTTACAAGAATTGATCCGTCGTGGAATCAATATTAGTGCTCCTGATATTATTTCCGCCTTAAAGATGGCCAAAAATGATCGCTTAGCTTTTTTTGTGGACATGTATGAAGAAGAAATCGTTAAAGACCGGAATGGCAAAGCGATTCGCGTAAAAAATGCTGGACAAAAACAATATGTGTCCAGTGTTAAAAATCACGATGTGGTCTTTGGCATTGGCCCGGCTGGTACGGGAAAAACCTTTTTAGCGGTGGTGTTGGCTATTGCAGCGTTAAAAAAAGGCCAAGTGCAAAAAATTATCTTAACTCGTCCAGCGGTGGAAGCCGGAGAAAATCTGGGTTTCTTGCCGGGAGATTTAAAAGAAAAAGTCGATCCTTATTTGCGTCCAGTCTATGATGCGCTGTATCAAATTTTTGGGACCGATCACACCAATCGCTTAATGGAGCGAGGGGTAATTGAAATTGCCCCATTGGCTTATATGCGCGGGCGTACCTTAGAAGATGCCTTTGTAATTTTAGATGAAGCTCAAAACACTACCATTGCCCAAATGAAAATGTTTTTGACTCGCTTAGGTTATAATTCTAAGATGATTGTCAACGGGGACACCAGCCAAATTGACTTGCCAAAAGGCAGTATGAGTGGGTTAGTCCATGCGGAACGTACCTTAAAAAATATCAAGCAAATTGGCTTTGTGAACTTTGAAGCCAGTGATGTGGTGCGGCATCCAGTGGTGGCAGAAATTATCGAAGCCTATGAAAAAGCTAGTTTACGTAATGATGGGTAATCTACTCGTCAGATTTTGGAGGTGACATCATGCTTAACCAACCTTTGAGCAAGTTCCGAGGAAAATTAGGTCGCTATTATACGCCTTTTCTCTTTCTAGTCTTTTTTGGGGTAATCTTTGGCATTTTATACCCGAGTGTGCGCCAGCAAAAAGTGGACTATCGAGAAGGGCAAGTGGTGAATGAAAATATTCGTGCCAATAAAACGGTGGAAAACACAGCGGCTACGGAACAAAAGCGTAAGTTAGCCGCTGAAGCAGTGACGCCGGAATACACTTTTCAAGAAGACATCGCGACGACCCAAGTAGAGCGGGTGGAGAATTTGTTTACCATGGTAGCGACGGTCAACAGCGAGTTAAAAAAAGAATATGAAGACAAACAAAAAGATGAGGCTACCAACATTGCAGCACCTTCTGTGGAAGAACACGTGGCAGCCTTAAAGAAAAAATTTGAAAAACTGGACGTTTCCGATGTCGATTTTTATCAACAGTTTTCCACGGCTTTTTATCAAAATCTGTTTTCACTTTCCGAAACGGATTTGACTTCCACGCGTAATAAGAGTCTTGGTTTATTAGAAGAAACCATGGAACAGCATATTAGAGAAAGCAACTTGACAGAGATTAAAGAAGAAGCTACTACTCAAGTGGAGAGCTTGGGGGTCAATGAAACGGCTCAGGAAGTAATTTCAGAATTGGTTGCCAATGGAGTTGTGGTCAATGAATTCTTAAATGAAAAACTGACTGAAGAAAAACGGGATACTGCTCGCTCTGCGGTACAACCGGTAATGATTTATCAAGGAGAAATCATCGTTCGAGAAGGTTCTCAAATTGATGCCAGTGCCATTGAAAAACTGCGATTGTTAGGATTGACTAGTCAAAATGGTTCAATTTTTCCAGTTATGGCTATGATTTTTGCTGTCTTATTACAAATTTTAGTTCTTTTGTATTTTGGCCGTCAGTTTTCTTCAAAGGATTACCGCCAGGAGTTTTATACTTTTTATTGCTTTATGATGATTGTCAGTGTAGGAATGATGATGTTTTTCCAATTGTTCCAAAGCGAGCAGATTCAATACATTCCTTTGTTTTTCCCGGCAGCTTTTGTGCCTTTGGTTTTAAACCTGTTTATGAATCGACGAGCCGGAATTTTGTCCGCTTTGTTTCAAGTAGTAGCGGCGATTTTTGTCTACTATAATTCCATTGGGACGAACTTGTTAACCACGATTTTAGTGACGTATTTATTTGCCGGCTTAATGGGAACCATTGTCAAACGACAACGAATTGCTTATCAAGGTTTTCCAGCGGTGATGTGGCTTATCGTCTTTCCTAGCTTGATGAATTTTGTTTTAGTAGTTTTCCAAGGGTTAAGCTTTTATGAAAGTAGCACGTGGCTGACCTTAGTGTGTGGGGTTGCGGGAAATCTCTTAGGTTTCTTGTTGACCATGGGCTTACATCAGTACATTGAACTATTAGTCACCGATGATTCTGCAATCGTCTTAAATGAATTGAGCAACCCAAATCATCCATTGTTAAAAAAACTTTTGGAAGAAGCACCAGGAACCTATCATCACAGTATGATGGTGGCGAATCTTTCGGCAAATGCAGTGGCCGATATCGGTGGGCGTTCTCTTATGACTCGAGTGGCTTGTTACTATCATGACATTGGCAAATTAAAACATGCGAATTTCTTCGTGGAAAACTTGCCTAGTGGCGCGGAAAATCCCCACAATTTTCTCTTGCCAGAAGATAGCAAACAGATTATCTTTGGTCACGTGACCGATGGAGCAAAAATTTTAGAAGAATACAAGATGCCTCAAATGGTCATCGATATTTGTAATCAGCACCATGGCACTACGTTGATGAAATTCTTTTATGCAAAAGCAAAAGAACGCAATCCTGAAATTGAAGAAGCAGATTTTCGTTATCCGGGTCCGCGGCCTCAAACGAGAGAAGCAGGGGTGGTAAGCATTGCTGATACTTGTGAAGCAGCCGTGAGAGCCATGGATCAGCCCACAAATGACAAAATTCAAAAATTCGTGCATAATCTAATCATCGACCGAATTATTGATGGGCAATTAGACGATAGCGGATTGACTATGAAAGAAATTCGGATTGTGGAAAAATCCTTAGTAAACGGTCTTTGCTCCACTTTCCATTCCCGGATTAAATATCCGAAAATGAAATCTGAAGCGGAGAAGATGAAAGAAGAACAAGAAAGAAGCGAAGCCTAATGGATATTACCTTTGTTGATGAAACAAATGGTTTAACTAAAGACAAAATCCGCGACATTGAAGATTTATTACAATTTGCGGCTAAGCATCTTGAATTAGTAGAACCTATTGAAATGTCCGTTACATTTATGGACAATGCGACTATTCAAGAAATTAATCGAGACTATCGAGGCAAAGATGCCCCCACTGATGTGATCAGCTTTGCCTTAGAAGAAACGGGCGAAGGAGAAGTACCGGTGGTCTTTGAAGCAGGGGACAATCCTTTTCCAAGAGAGTTGGGGGATTTGATGATTTCTGTAGAACGGGCCAAAGAACAAGCCGAAGAATACGGTCATAGTTTCGAACGAGAGTTGGGCTTTTTAGCTTTACATGGTTTCTTACACATTAATGGTTATGATCACATGACCCCAGAAGACGAAAAAGAGATGTTCACACTACAAAAGGAAATCCTTGATGCTTATGGACTCAAGAGATAGAAATACGAAGAAAAACAAAAATTTTATCACTTCCGTGGAATTTGCCTGGACCGGGGTTAAAACCGTTTTTAAAGAAGAACGGAATATGCGCAAACACGCGGTACTTGGCGCATTGGCGGTTTTAGTGGGATTGATTTTTCACTTAAATCAAATGGAGTGGTTGTGGCTTTTATTGGCAGTCTTTCTTGTGTGGCTTGTGGAAATTATCAATACCATCTTTGAAAATGTGGTAGACATGTTTACCGAATGTCATTTTCACCCCATTGGGAAAAAAATTAAAGATATGGCTGCCGGGGCGGTTTTATTAACTTCCTTATTTGCATTAATTATCGCAGCGTTTATTTTCTTGCCGAAGTTCTATCAAATTTTGCAAGGAATCTTATAAGAAAAGAGGAAAAACATGACAGAACATAAATCAGGATTTGTGGCCATTGTAGGGCGTCCCAACGTGGGCAAATCCACTTTATTAAATCGCATTGTGGGACAAAAAATTGCGATTATGAGCGATAAAGCCCAAACCACTAGAAATAAAATTCAAGGAGTTTATACTACTCCTGAAGCACAGTTGATTTTTATCGACACTCCCGGAATTCATAAACCCCGTCATCGTCTAGGAGACTTTATGGTGGATGCAGCTTATAGCGCGATTCGGGAAGTGGATGCAGTCTTGTTTATGATTGCAGCAGACCAAAAGCGGGGCAAAGGGGACGACTTTATTATTGAACGACTAAAAGACACCCAGTCTCCTGTTTATTTAGTAATCAATAAAATCGACAAAGTTCACCCGGATGATTTATTGGCAATTATTGAAGACTATCGCCAGCAGATGGACTTTAAAGAAATCATTCCAATTTCTGCTACAGAAGGAAATAACTTTGATACGTTAATGACGACGTTAGTGGATCAAATGCCTGAAGGTCCGCAATACTTCCCCGACGATCAAATTACCGATCACCCAGAATACTTTATCGTTTCCGAATTAGTCCGGGAGAAAGTTTTATTGTTAACTCGGGATGAAGTACCTCATTCTGTGGCAGTAGTAGTAGATTCTATGAAACGCAATGAAAACGATAAAATCCATATTCAAGCTACGATTATTGTGGAACGAGATTCTCAAAAAGGCATCATCATCGGCAAAGGGGGCAAGATGTTAAAAGACATCGGCACCAAAGCCCGGCGAGATATTGAAACCTTACTAGGGGACAAAGTGTATTTAGAACTGTGGGTGAAAGTTCAAAAAGACTGGCGAGACAAACAAACTTATTTGACCGACTACGGGTATAAAAAAGAAGATTATTAAGTAGGAGCTGGGTAGATGCCCAGCTTCTCTTTTTCAAGAGGAGGTGGCAAGATGGAATTGGCAGAAACCAAGGGCTTGATTTTATTTTCTCGGGATCATAAGGAGAAGGATAAACTAGTCAAAATTTTTACGGAAAGTTTTGGCAAACAGATGTTTTTTGTTAAAAATGCCCATCGGAAAAACAATCCCTTAACGCCAGCGTTGATGAATTTCACCGAGGCAGTCTACTTTGGTGCGATTCATGAAGAGGGACTGTCTTTTTTAAACGGCGCCAAAGAGGTTCGTCCTTTTCGCAATATCCAGCAAGATATTTTCTTAACTGCTTATGGAACCTATATGTTAAACCTAGTAGATGTGGCCATTGAAGATCGCGTTTACGATCCAGGGCTTTACGGTTTTACCAAGCAAGCCCTTATGCAACTAGATCAAGGAAGTGATGGTGAAATCATCACCAACATCTTTGAATTGCAATTGTTGCAACGGTTTGGGGTAACGCCTCAGTTGGACCATTGTAGTATTTGTGGTCAAACCCAAGGAATCTTTGATTATTCCTCAAAATACGCCGGCCTTTTATGTCAAAATCACTTTGAAGCGGACATTCATCGCTACCATGCGGATCCAAAGGCCGTCTACTTTGCCCGGATGTTTCAAAATATTTCCTTTGAACAGATTAATAGTATTCAAGTAAAATCGGCCACGAAAACAGCTTTGCGTCATTTTATCGATCAACTCTATGAGGAATATGTGGGCTTGCATTTAAAGAGCAAACGCTTTATCGATCAAATGAATGAATGGTCCGATGTTTTGCAAAAAGATCAGCCTCAGAATGAAAATCTTTGAAGCTTTTCATTGACAAAACTGCGGGTTTGTCGCTATTATAGAAAGTAATTGAAGAGATGCGTGGAACAAAAGATGAAAATGTACAACAATTTAGCGATTCCGGGAGGGTGGAAGCCGGATTTGGGAGCATTTTCGGGGCATTTGGGAGCATCGCACATTAAAAGTTGTCAAAGCAAACATGCTTTGAAAGTAGAGTGGGACCGCGGTTAATTCGTCTCTACGTTTGTCTATTTGATTAGGCAGACGTGGAGACTTTTTGTTTACCGAAAAATCGCCCCAAATTTGAAAGGAGTACTACCATGACCAAAAAAATGACCGTCCAAAACATCATTCAAACTTTGCAAAAATTCTGGTCAGACAATGGCTGTATGTTAATGCAAGCCTATGATACTGAAAAAGGAGCGGGGACTATGAGCCCTTATACCTTCTTGCGGGCAATTGGACCAGAACCTTGGAATGCGGCCTACGTGGAGCCTTCTCGTCGTCCAGCCGATGGTCGTTATGGAGAAAATCCAAACCGTTTGTACCAACACCATCAATTCCAAGTAGTGATGAAACCTTCTCCAGAAAATATCCAAGAGTTGTATTTAGAAAGCTTGCAACTGTTAGGAATTGAACCTTTAGAACATGATATTCGTTTTGTAGAAGACAACTGGGAAAATCCTTCCATGGGTTGTGCGGGACTTGGTTGGGAAGTTTGGTTAGATGGGATGGAAATTACCCAGTTTACGTATTTCCAACAAGTCGGTGGTTTGACTTGTAAACCGGTGACGTCAGAAATTACCTATGGCTTGGAGCGCTTAGCTTCTTATATTCAAGAAGTAGAAAGTGTCTTTGATTTAGAATGGGCCGATGGAGTGAAATACGGCGAAATCTTCCGTCAACCGGAATACGAACATTCGAAATATTCCTTTGAAGTCAGCGACCAAGACTTTTTGCTGTCTAACTTTGATCGTTTTGAAGCCGAAGCCAAACGCTGTATTGACCAAGATTTAGTCCATCCCGCCTATGATTATATTTTAAAATGCAGCCATACCTTTAATTTACTAGATGCAAGAGGGGCGGTTTCAGTAACCGAACGGGCAGGCTATCTTGCGCGGATTCGCAACATGGCCCGGGCAGTGGCGAAACTCTTTGTGGCTGAACGAGCAAAACTGGGTTATCCACTATTGGACCCAGCAGAAGCAGCTAAATTATTAGAGGAGGAAAAATAAGATGGCAAAAGATTTATTATTAGAAATCG
>NZ_JBCOJC010000047.1:0-17789 GCF_040925905.1 Enterococcus sp. 2201sp1_2201st1_C11_2201SCRN_220225 | reverse complement strand
GCATTCAATAAAGACAAGGCCATTTCTCCATTATTCACTTGAATCAAGTGGGGATTCAAATTATTTTGTTTTAAGTAATCTTCATTGACTAAACGCATACCGGAATGATCCTCCCGCATAATCCAATAGTCTGAAGCAGGATCACCCACTAAGACCAACTCATCTCGGAAGATAATCTTTTGATTTAAGACTTCGCTACGCACCGGTTTTTCCACAAAGCCAATATCCGCTTTATTTTGTTCCAACTGATGAAGCACTTCTTCGGAATTCATCATTTCCAAGGTGAAATCAATCATGGGGTACAGTCTGATTAAGTAAGCCACGATTTGAGGCACCAAATAAACGCCACAAGTATTGGAGCAAGCAATGATGCAGTGTTCGCGGAAGTTCTCTTTTTCGCGAATTCGTTGGGCTGAATCTTCCCAAAGCTCCAACATTTGCAAGGCTTTAGGATAAAAGAAGTCCGCCGCTTCTGTGGGACGGATTTCCTGTTTGCCATTGCGAATAAATAAAGAAGTCATTAATTGTTCTTCGAGTTTTTTGACTTGTAGGGAAATAGTCGGCTGGGATAAGTATAGCTGTTCGGCAGCCTGAGTAAAATTGCGGCTTTCATAGACGGCAATAAAGGTTTTAATTAATTGAAACATCTGAACTCCTCCTAGTAAGAGCTAACATCTTTGATTATAGTATGGAATCAAAGGAAATGATACGCTTTCTTTTACTTGAAGTTAAGAAAGAGGGGCTTTTATCCTGTTAAATTTCTTGCTCTTTTCTTGTGGCGACTACTAACTCATAAATTCGAGTGACATCCGCTGCTGTTCCCCGGAGTTCATAGTCAGCCAGTAAAGGAACGGCAAATGCTTCGGCATATTGTTTGGCAGTTAAACAATACTGGTTGTTGAAGTTTTTATTGCCGCTGCCAATGATGCCAAGGCAGTATTGGGCATTGTTACGAAACGCAATGTGTTCCCGTAAGCTTTCTGTTAAAATTTCTTGATCCCCGTTATCAACGCCATTGCCACCTTCCAAATAAGTGGGAACAAAGGCGAAAAAGGGTGTGGTTTCTTCATAAGGCAAGGTATTGTCGTCGATTTCTTCTAGAATAATTTGAGGGGCTGTTTCATTGAAGCGCTGTTGTTCTTTGCCATAAGCCTGTAAATGTTGGACAAACGCGCGAGTGTTACCTGTAATTGATAAATAAACAATTTTGATTTCCATAATTACCTCCTAATTTTCCTTTGATAGCTAAATGACTCTATCCATTATAGCATTATCTTTTGGACTCCTCTAAAATTTGGCTGAAGGGGAAATTTGAAGAGCTTGTTTTCTTTTTAAATCCTGTTATGCTATTTAATGAGAAAGCTGCTCGATTGTATGAGAGCTAAAGAAGTAGGAGGAAGATTATGATTCGTGATGCCCGTAAAGAAGACGCCAAAGCGATTGCGCCGTTAATCTTGGTGATTTTACAAGACATGGAGTTACCTTTTGTGATGCAATATGGGGTGGAGCAGACCTTGGCAGTTTTGGAAAAGGGAATTCAAAGTGAGGACTATCGTTATAGTTATCGTCGTGCTTTAGTCGCAGAAGAAGATGGCGTGGTGGCAGGAGTAGCGTTTGGTTATCCAGATCGGGATGAGCCCTTAATTGATTTGCCTTTAGCCGAAATTTTAGCTGATCTTGGCTTGCCGCAAACAGAAAAACTTTTTACTGATCCTGAAACTTTTCCAAATGAGTGGTATTTGGATACCATTAGTGTAAATGCCGCTTTTCGTGGACAAGGAATCGGCACTCAATTGTTGGCTGCATTACCTCAATTAGCCCGTAAATCTCACCAAAATGTGATTGGACTTAGTGTGGACAAAGAAAACCCCAAAGCAAAACGCCTGTACCAACGAGCTGGCTTTGAAGTAGTAGGGCAAGCTGTAATCAGTGGTCACCAATACGACCACATGCAAAAAAAGATTAACTAAAAAATGCTCTGTCCAGTAAGTCTAACTTACTGGATAGAGCATTTTTCGTGTTTATTTTAATGGACTTTCAGGTTTAAGAGGTGACCGATTTTTTCACCACTGTACCAAGAAAGAGCAATGCTAGCAAACAAAAAGATTGGTGAGTTCGCCAATGTGTGACTGAGACTATTGCCCAATAAGCAAATTAGACTAAATAGGATAATGCCTACGACTAAGCCGACGATACCACTGATAAAAGCTTTGGAGTCTTGGTCAAATTCCGTATCCCCGTAATTGACAGCCATCGATTCGGCACCAGTTACTAATTCGGAAACATAGTAATGAGAGACTGGATTTTGAGGGTCAAATTCTCCTTTTGTAAGTGCAGTTTTGCAATGGGCACTTTGGTAGTTCATGTTTTCCATGATTTATCCTCCTTAAGAATAAAAGAACAATATGTATGAGTTAAACAACCGTTTTACAGGGTCATTATAACGCCTTTCAAAGGCTTTGAATAGCCAGAAATACCAGCTTTTTGAAAGATTAAATCTTCAGAAAATTGCTTTTAAACTAACTTTTTAAGGGCTGTTAAAAATATGACGGGCAATATTGAAAAATTGAAATTGTCAATCAAATTCGAAAAATAAAATAACGAAAAGCAGACGATTTTCTTTATACTTCAAAGCCTAATGTTGAATAGTAAAAAAGATGAACCTGGCTATCTTCTTTAAAGAGGATAACCAGGTTCATCTCTAGTGCTTGAAAGTCTCATTTCATTTATTAACTAGGCAGAAAATGCCAAGTAAAGTTATTGTTTTGATCTTTGCGTCGATTGTATAGCCAGTAATCCATTACGGCAGCGATACAGATACATAAAGGGGCATCCTGGTCTTCAGTTACATCTAAGACATAATAATCCCCGGTCAATAAGGTAGCTTTGTCCATTTTCATAATTCGTTGATTGAAGTGGTGAATGCTGTAACGATGATTGTAAATATCCCCTTGAACAGTCCAATGCAGCTGCTGGATATAGTAGAAATCTCCCGGCCAGTTGAAAATCTTTTGCAAGGTGCCTACGCGTTTAAAATCTTGGTAAATTTCAAAGCGGGAGCCAAAGGTAAAACTGACTTGTTTAATACTAGCAACTAGATGACCATCCATAGCATAAAGGGATAGGGCATCTCCTTTTGTTCCCCAACGGCCAACCAATAAGAACAAGGAATTGCCGTCTTCGTCTTTAACAATGGTTCGGGTGATTTTGCTCAGTTGTTTGTCCTGAATGAAAAATTCCGACATGCGATTTCCTCTTTTCCTGTCGTGATTCCTGCCGGGACTAGTGATAAGGATAATTGAATGAAAGACTAAAGATTTTCTGCTATGGCCCGGGTGATGGCTTTGCCCACACCGTCTTCAATATTGGTGTCTGTAATATATTTGGCATATTCTTTCACTTCTAATGCCGCATTTCCCATGGCAAAGCTGACACCAGCCATTTGAATCATGCTGACATCGTTTAAATTGTCGCCGATAGTCATGACTTCATTTAAAGGAATCCCTCGTTTTTTGGCTACATGAGCTACGGCTATTCCTTTTTGGGCCTCCCGATGATTGATTTCTATATTATTCGCACCGGAAGAAGTGATGGCCAAATCGCCAAAACCTTCTAATTCTTTGGCTACAGGAACTAAGACTTTGGCTTCTTCTTTATGGAAACAAATGATTTTTAAAACTTCTAACTGGTTTTCCTTCAATTGGTGGCGAATATCCGCCACATAGTGAATCGGCAAATGTTCCAGTTGTGCTTTTACCATGGCGAGAGCTGTTTCTCGTGTTAAATGGGGCATGGATTCCCCTAAATGAGTAACGAAAAGCTCTATTCGTTGATTTTTATCTTGGGTGAAGAGTCCGTGATTGGTGGCAACTTCGTAGTAAATACTGCGTTCGTCCAATAAGTCTAAAATACTGTTCACGCTACTTGGTTCAATGGGAACGGTGAATAAAGAGTTGCCCATTTTATCAAAGACTTGCGCGCCATTTAAAGTGACCATGGCACATTCAATGCCGGCTTTTTTCAAAGGGTGAATCGCTTCGGTGCGATTGCGACCAGTGGCGACAATAAATTCTATGCCTTGGTCCGTGGCAGCTTTAATAGCAGTGGCGTTTTCTGGCGAAATGCTCATATCAGAGTCTAACAGTGTTCCATCCATATCAGATGCGATTAATTTAATCATTTTTGCTCCTCGTTTCCTTAGGTTCGCTACTTTTAGTTTACCACAAATGACGCTCCCCAGAACAGCTAGAGTTTTCCAAGACAGAAAGTAGAAAATAAGGTACACTGGCTCTTGAGGTGAGAAACAGTGAAAGAGATTATTCATAACAGTTGGCAGCAAGTGCTAGAAAAAGAATTCACAAAACCTTATTACTTGCAACTGCGTAAATTTTTAAAAAATGAATACCAAACGAAAACCATCTATCCAGATATGTATCGAATTTTTACTGCTTTGGAGTTGACTCCTTATGAAGGGGTAAAAGTGGTTATTTTAGGTCAAGACCCCTATCACGGTCCCAACCAAGCTCACGGCCTAGCTTTTTCGGTGGAAAGTGGTAAAATTCCGCCTTCTTTGCAAAATATTTATAAAGAAATGAACAGTGATTTAGGAATTCTGCCAGCAAATCATGGCAATTTGACTCATTGGGCAAAACAAGGTGTCTTATTGCTAAACACGGTTTTAACAGTGCGGGCAGGGGAGGCCAACTCTCATCAAGGTCAAGGCTGGGAGCAGTTTACCGATTCCATTATTCAAGCATTAAATGAGCGAAAACAGCCGGTGGTCTTTATTCTTTGGGGCAGACCTGCGCAACAAAAGGCTAAGATGATCGACAAGAAAAAACACATCATTATTGCTTCAGCCCATCCTAGTCCACTGTCAGCTTATCGGGGTTTTTTTGATTCCCATCCTTTCTCCAAAACCAATGCTGCATTAGCTGCATTAGGTGAAAAACCGATTGATTGGCAATTACCTAATTCTTAGTATCGTTATGATACAACAGTTGTAACTGTACTATCATAGATTGATTGATTTAGCATAGTATGTGAAAGTAATAACGAAGATAAAGACTTTTTTATTGTAACAGAAGATTCAATCTGTTTTTTTTCTTGGGAATAGTGTATGATGTATGAGAAATCAAAAAACACATCGCTTCCATGGTGAAGCATCATACTCAGGAGGGTATTTCAGTGGAATTATTCGAAAGCTTAAAAGAAAAAATCTACGGGAAAAACATGCGAATTGCATTCCCAGAAGGAACGGAACCACGGATTTTAAGTGCTGTGGCTCGTTTGAAAGCAGACGGTTTAGTGGAACCGGTTTTAATCGGGAACCCAGAAGAAATTAAAACGATTGCTGAAGACCGCGGCGTTTCCGTGGAAAACTTCGAAATCCTTGATCCAAATAACTATGAAAAATTTGACGAAATGGTAGCAGCTTTTGTTGAACGTCGTAAAGGCAAAGCGACAGAAGAACAAGCGCGAGAAATCTTAAAAGATGTGAACTACTTTGGTACTATGTTGACATATATGGGCTTAACAGACGGTATGGTCTCAGGTGCGGTTCATTCCACTGGGGATACAGTGCGTCCAGCGTTGCAAATTATTAAAACAAAACCAGGTGTCAGCCGGACAAGTGGTGCTTTCTTAATGGTTCGTGGTCGGGATCAAGAAAAATATTTGTTCTCTGACTGTGCCATCAATGTAAATCCAAATGCTCAAGAATTAGCTGAGATTGCGGTGGATTCTGCTAAGACTGCCGAATTGTTTGATATTGATCCTAAAGTTGCGATGTTGAGTTTCTCTACGAAAGGTTCTGCAAAAGCACCAGAAGTAGACAAAGTCGCTGAAGCTACAAAAATTGCCCAAGAATTAGCTCCAGGCTATCAAATTGACGGCGAATTGCAATTTGATGCCGCTTATGTAGCCTCTGTTGGTCAATTGAAAGCACCAAATTCTCCTGTTGCGGGTAAAGCTACTGTCTTTGTCTTCCCAGACTTACAAGCCGGAAACATTGGCTACAAGATTGCCCAACGTTTCGGTAATTTTGAAGCAATTGGCCCAATCTTACAAGGCTTGAACAAGCCAGTTTCTGACTTGTCTCGAGGCGCCAATGAAGAAGATGTTTACAAATTGTCAATCATCACTGCTGCTCAAGCATTGAATAACTAATTGAAAGTATTATTTATAAGAAAGAGTGTCGCAAAGTTTGCGACACTCTTTTTGCCTTGTCTTAGGGAAACGGGTATACTGATTTTAGAAAAAAATAGGAGGAAGTCTCTTTGTTATTACATAATCTTGAAGAAACAGAAAGCTTTGCCAAACAGATAGGAGAGCTAGCAGAGGCTGGGGATGTATTGGTCCTAACTGGAGATCTAGGCGCTGGTAAGACTACTTTGACCAAGGGAATCGCTCTAGGATTAGGGATTGAGCAAATGATCAAAAGCCCGACTTATACGATTATTCGGGAATACACTACAGGGCGCTTGCCTTTGTATCATATGGATATTTACCGAGTAGCAGAAGGAGCCGGGGATTTAGGCTTAGAGGAATACTTTGAAGGCGAAGGTCTTTCTGTAGTCGAATGGGGGAATCTGCTCCAAGAAGATCTGCCGGTGGATTATTTAGAGTTGATTTTAAAAAAAGTGGCTGGAAATTCAGAAGAACGGCAGTTACAGATGGTAGCTCATGGCAAGGCCAGTGAAGCTTTCTTAAATCGAATCAATACAGGGGGCTCTCATGACTGATATCAACTTAACGTTGCAACAAGCTCGTTTTGAAGACGCTACAGCATTGATTGCACTCTTAAATCAATTAGGACAAGAAACAGAATTTATGAGTTTTGATCGCTTTGGCATGGGCTTGAATCCAGAAATTCTCGGCAGTCACTTGGAAAGTTTAGCAGCTAGTAGCCATCAGTTGCTCTTGGTTGCAGAAATGGCTACAGAGTTAGTCGCGGTAGCCTCAATTTCTGGAGACAACGATCCTCGGGTACGTCATATTGGCGAAGTGGGGATTGGGGTTTTACAAGAATACTGGGGGCTTGGCTTAGGTAGTTTATTGATGGAAGAATTATTGGATTGGGCAGAGTCAAGTGAAGAATTATTTCGCTTAGAGTTAAAAGTTCAAGTGCAAAATATTCGTGGGCGGCGTTTATATGAAAAATTTGGCTTTGAATTAGAAGCCCGTATGCCTCGAGGTGCCAGAAGCGATGATGGGAACTTTTTAGAGGTGGATTTAATGAGTTTATTGTTGCATTGAAATAAAATCCCAGAGGCTACGGTTGCCTCTGGGATTTTATGCTTATTGAATCGTAACTAGTTTTTTCAAAGGATCCGTACCAAAGCTATCAGCTTGGCGTAAGAGAATTTTGGCGCAGGCTCGACTGTCTTCTAAGGCATCATGATGATTTTCTAAATCAATCTGCAAGTGATCACACATCGTATTTAAACGATGATTCGGACATTCTGGATACAGCTTACGACTGGTGCGTACCGTACACAATGACAGGTATTGAGGCTTGGCTAGATGATAATAGTCCAAACAACCCGCTAAAACTTTATTGTCAAAAGCCGCATTGTGGGCCACGACTAAACTTTTTGGATTGAAATAAGGCTGAATTTGTTCCCAAACTTCTGGGAATTTTGGTGCATGAGCCACGTCTTGAGGATGAATATGATGAATTTGAATATTCCGCCAGAAGAAATCCGTTTCCGGTTGAATTAAAGTGTAGTATTCGCCGACAATCTGATCATTGCGCACCATGACGAGGGCTAGTGAACAGGCACTATAAGGTTTGGCATTAGCCGTTTCAAAATCCATGGCGATAAAATTCATCCCGTAAACACTCCTTGTACATAATCAAGATTCGTTTTGACTATAACATAAAAAAGCTGGGGAACGCGTATTCTGACTTGGATTTTTACCAAAAGTCAAACACTTCCCGAGCTTTCTTTTAAAGCGTAATATCTAATTCTACTGGACAGTGGTCACTGCCAAAAATTTCATTGTGTATTTTGGCATCCACCATTTTGTCTTGCAAGTCATCGGAAACGACAAAATAATCAATGCGCCACCCAGCGTTGTTGGCCCGTGCATTAAAGCGATAGCTCCACCAAGAATAACGGCCCTCTACATCGGGATAGAAGTAACGGAAACTATCGAGAAAGCCCGCTTGCAATAATTCACTAAATTTATTGCGTTCTTCTGGAGTAAAGCCGGCATTTTTTTGATTGGTCTTCCAGTTTTTCAAATCGATGTTTTCGTGAGCAACATTTAAATCCCCACATAAAATGACACTTTTTTTCGTTTTTAAAGCCGTTAAGTAAGTACGAAAAGCATCTTCCCAAGTCATACGATAATCTAGACGTTTCAATTGATTTTGAGAATTGGGGGTGTAGCAACAAACAAGATAAAATTCTGGATATTCCAAGGTGATAACCCGGCCTTCTTGATCGTGTTCGGCAATGCCAATGCCATAACTTACGGATAATGCGGGCTCTTTTGCAAAAATAGCAGTACCGGAATAGCCTTTTTTCTCCGCATAAGCCCAATACTCATGATAGCCGGGCAAATCCATTTCAATTTGACCTGCCTGAAGCTTCGTTTCTTGTAAGCAGAAGAAATCTGCATCTAGTTCTTGAAAGACTTCCATAAAATTCTTTTTCATAACGGCCCGTAAACCATTCACATTCCACGAGATAAATTTCAAAGGTGAACACGCTCCAATCTATTTGTCTCCATTCTAGCGAAAAATTTGGTAAGATGAAAGAAATCTGTACGGAATATCCGACGAGACAATCGTCATAAGGAGGAAAATTATGAAAATCGGTGTTATTGGTATTGGCAACATTGCCCAAAAAGCTTATTTACCGCTATACAGTGCTAATCGTGACCAAGGGGAGTTTGTCTTTGCCACCAGTAATCCTAAAACAAAGGAGATGCTAATAAGTCGTTATGGCTTCACTCATTGTGTGACAACATTGGAAGAATTATTGTCTCAGAATATTCAGGCTTGTATGATTCATGCGGCTACTCATGTTCACGGGCAATACATTCGTCGCTGTTTGGAAGCGGGGATTCATGTCTTTGTGGATAAGCCGATTTCAGAAGACCCTCAAGAAGTAGCAGAACTACTGGAGTTAGCAAAAGCACGAGGCCTGCTTTTAATGGCAGGTTTCAATCGCCGGTTTGCGCCTTTAGTGGTACCTTTAAAAGCGACTGCCGACAAACACTTGCTTGTATTGCAAAAACACCGCATCAACCACCCGCAACCAGTGAAATTTGTGACCTATGATTTGTTTTTACACGTGATTGATACGGCCCTTTACTTACTAGACGAAGAAATTGAACAGGTTCATGCACAAGGAGTAATCAATGAAGGTTTGTTGTACCAAGCACATTTGACGATACAAACTGCAACAACTCAAGCTAGCCTGCATATGGATTTAACCAGTGGTGTCAATCAAGAGCGTTATCAAGTGACAGCGAGTGGCGGAAATTATGAATTACAAGAATTAACACAATTAATCCAGACCACTCAAGAATCAAAACAGGAATTTCGTGGGAATGACTGGGAGACCACATTGACTAAACGGGGCTTTCAACCGATGTTTCAGGCTTTTTTAGCTGCAGTTTCTGGTAAGCCAGCAGATTTGAAACAAGAAAGAATCTTAGAAAGTCACCAACTGTGCCAAAGCTTTTTACAGCAGTTAGCAATAGAGCAAGACTAGCCAGTCTAACTAAGTCGTGCTAAAATGGGGAAGATGTTTTAGGCAATTTAGCGATGGAACTGTTTAGAAAGGATTTTTATTTTGAAAATTGATATGAAGGGATCTTTTCCCAATCTTGCCATTTTAGTCGATGAACCATTGATGAATTATACATTTACCAAAACCGGCGGCCCAGCGGATTTCTTGGCTTTTCCGAAAACGGCTGAAGAAGTACAGGCTTTGGTTTTGTATTGCAAAGAGCAGGACATGCCTTGGTTGATTTTAGGCAATGCCAGTAATTTAATCGTCAAAGACGGGGGCATCCGCGGCTTAGTGATTATGCTCAGTGATATGAATGAAATTACCGTGACCCAAGAAGTGTTGACCGCTGAAGCTGGCGCTAAATTAATTGATGCTACTTATGTCGCATTGGATCATAAGTTGACTGGTTTTGAGTTTGCCTGTGGGATTCCTGGAAGTGTGGGCGGTGCGGTCTTTATGAATGCAGGAGCCTATGATGGAGAAATCCAAGGTGTTTTTGAATCCTGTGATGTTTTATTAGCGGACGGCACCATTAAAACTTACACCAAAGATGAAATGGCTTTTTCATACCGCCATACTGCATTACAAGACGTAAAAGGCATCATTTTACGGGCTCGTTTTTCTTTAGCTAAAGGGGACTATGAAACAATTAAAAGCCGTATGGGAGAATTAACGGAACTCCGGCAGTTAAAACAACCTTTGGAGTACCCTTCCTGTGGTAGCGTCTTTAAACGACCAGTGGGACATTATACCGGCAAATTAATTCAAGACGCAGGACTCCAAGGCCTGAAATGGGGCGGGGCTCAGATTTCTGAAAAACACGCTGGCTTTATTGTGAACGTGGATAACGCCACGGCGACAGATTACTTGGAATTAATCGCCCATATTCAAAAGACAATTTTGGAAAAATTTGGCGTGACTTTGGAAACAGAAGTTCGAATTATTGGCGAAGATGCTTAAATTAAAAAAGCTTGTCAGCACATTCTTAGAGAATGCACTGACAAGCTTTTTTTACTGGAGATGAATTTAAATAGTCCCGGTATTATTCCTTTGCAAACGCAATAAAATACTCGCTACAGCAGCGGTTAAAATACCAGCTACAATTGCTTCGGGAACACCTTGAGTCGCAATCACCGCAATGATGGCACCGTAAACTTGATTGGCTCCTTTGCCGATGAATTCCCCATAGGAGTCTTTAAACAAGAAGTAAATCAAGTTCATCACCAAAAGGGTATTGGTTAAACCTCCTGCAATTCCTGCGACAAATAAGGAGACACTGTTGGCTTTTTGCTTTAAAAGTTTACGGAAAAGTTGGTAGACATAATAAGGGACGATCCCTACTAAAATCCGAGGTACTAGTGCCACAATCAGAGCTTTCCAACTACCGTGAGTCGTCCCGATAATGGGGATAAAAGGAGAAAAGACAAAGGATAATGCGCTGGGGCGAGTTGTGGCGTTGATAATACTCATGACGCCAAAAGAAGTCCCGAGAAAACCACCTAGGCGAGGGCCTAAGAGAACAGAGCCGATAATCACCGGTACGTGTAAAATCGTCGCGTTTAAAGGGCCGATGGGAATAAAGCCGAGAAAAGGCACGACGCTCATTAAAATCATAATACCTAAAAAGAAGGCGGTCAAAACAATATCAAAGGTCTTCTTATTTTTCATGGAATGGTATGCTCCTTGCAACTAAATTTCTTGGGCCGCGAGTTCTGCATCCACGGCTTTGACAATATCTTCTACGGTGGCTAAAGCCCCGCGACCAAAATCACCACAGGCTAGCATGGCTTCTCGCGGTTCAATTTCTTTATACCCGATTTCTTTTAAGTAGTCCAGATTTTTCTGATTGGCAGGATTTTGATACATATAAGTATTCATGGCCGGCGCTACTAATTTTGGCGTGCCGGGATGCAGGGCTAACGCTACGGTAGAGACCATGTCGTCGGCAATACCATTGGCGATTTTGCCAATGGTATTGGCAGTAGCTGGGGTGACTAAAAATAAATCAGCTTTTTTAGCCAAATCAATATGAGTGATTAACTCCGGTTGATTTTCTGCCATTACGTCTGTGTAAACAGGACGTTTCGAGAGCGATTGTAACGTAAGGGGAGTGATGAATTTTGTGGCGTTTCTGGTCATTAAAACATCTACCAAATACCCTTTTTTAGCTAATTCATTGGTTAAATCCGCCGCTTTATAAGCAGAGATGCTAGCGGAGACACCTAGTAAAATATGAGGTCGTTTCATAAGGATTGCTTCCTTTCTAAAATGGTATCCAGAATCAAGCGGGCAATGGCTTCTTTCGTATTGGCTTTGGCTACTACACCTTTGGCATCTAAAAGATAGCCGTGGTGTTGTCCGGCATTAATGGAAGTCAAATCATTGGCTAAGACATAATCTGCCTGATTTTTGACTAGAGCTTTTTGAGCCACAGCTAATAGTTCTTCTTCGGCCACGTCCACTAACAGTTTAAAACCGACTAAAAGCGTATCCGGCTGTAACTCTTTAATCTGGCTGATGACTTTTGGGGTTTGTTTTAAGACCATAAATAAGTGTTCGGTTTTAGAAGAAATTTTAGTGGCATCTTCTTGTTGAGCTTCTAAAATGGCCAATAGTTTTGCTAGTTCAGCCTCGGTAAATTGGGAGTCTGTTTTTTGCTGAAGCCAAGTGTTCATACCTTGGATAAAACTTTCTTGACTAAGGCTAACAACTGGTGTGAAGTCGCTCACTGCCATGGCGTGAATCACTGCTAGATAAGTCTGTTTTTCTAAAAGCTGTCGCATGATTTTTTGTAAATCTGCTGTGTTTTCAATGGGATGTAAGGTAATCCGAGGATCTTTTGGCGGTAACATTGCCCCTTTTGCAACAATGTAGTCCACCGTGAGATTTCCTTTGGCTAAGGCAGCTTTCGCTAGTTGCACCCCAAGACTTCCAGAAGAGTGATTGGTAATGGAGCGGACTTGGTCGATTTTTTCTGCGGTGCCTCCTGCAGTAATTAAGATACGCATATTATTCACCTTCTACTTTGACAATGGTCCGACCACTGTGGGTGCCACTTAGCAAACTTTGGGCCACAGTAGGGACTTCTTCTAATGAAATTTCTTGTAATGGTAATTGAGACAAACTGTCTTTGTGTTGGGCTAATAAGTCCCAAGCAGTTTTACGTTGGACAGTGGTGGCATTTACAGAATCAATCCCAGCTAAAGTAACCCCTCGTAAAATAAAAGGCAAGACCGTAGTTGTAAGTTTGATTCCTCCCGCATTGCCACAAGCGGTCACCACACCGCCATAGCTGACATGGGGTAAAATTTTTGCTAACAATTCGCCCCCTACTGTATCCACCACACCGGCAAATAGTTGACGATTTAAAGGTTTGCTTTCTGATAAAAAGTTTTCTGGAGTATAGATTTCGCAGACAGGCTCCAGTAGCGCACTAGCCTTTTCTTTACGACTTATGATACTGATTTTTTCATAACCCAATGCCCGTAACAAAGCTACTGCAAGACTCCCCACACCGCCAGTAGCGCCGGTTACTAAAACCGGTTGTTCCGGTGTGACTTTTCTAGTTAACTCTGCGATACATAAGGCAGCAGTTAAGCCAGCGGTACCAAAACCCATGACTTCTTTTAAACTGAGTTTTTCAGGTAAGGAGAAGAGCCATTTAGCAGGAACCACTTGGTACTCGCTATACCCGCCGTTGCGACTAACCCCTAATTCGTAACCTGTGGCAAAAACTAAGTCACCGGCTTTGAATTCAGGCGCACAGCTTTTAACCACGGTACCAGCTAAATCAATTCCCGGCGTTGTAGGATAAGAACGAATGACACCGCCTTTTTCTGTCAAGGCGAGGGCATCTTTATAATTCAGGCTGGAGTAGCTGATTTTGACTAAGACTTCACCACTTTCAGGAATTGGTTGGGCTAAGTCGATGATTTCACAAATATGATGATCGGTTTGATTGACTTGTAAAGCTTTCATTTCTACAAGACCCTCCTAAAGAGTTTGAGAGAAAGTAAGACTGCCTTTCTCTTTGCTGTCATCATACCATAAAATGAAGGGGAGAACAGGGATGTCGTTTCAGTATCTTTCCAGAAAAAGTGTTGTATTTTACGGAAAACTATCGCGATTTCAAGGTAGAAATTCTTGATTTACAAGCGGGCTATGGTATGATTACTCTGGTAATGTAATGGCAACGAAAGTCCGTATGATATGCTGCCATCAGGAACAGGCTGTGTAAGACAGAATGTGAGAGAAAATAAGGATGTGTAGGTAATGAGTAAATCCACAAAATTTACGCCGATTTTGTTGGGAAGTGATATGAATGTTTATGGGATGGCACGGGGTTTTTATGAAGCTTATGGAATCACATCCATCGCCTATGCCTCGGATCAACTGGCGCCAACGCGATACAGTAAAATAGTAGAAGTCCGGTTGGTTCATGATTTTCATGAGGATCCGGTCTTTATTGAAACCATGCGCAAATTGCAAAAAGAAGTCTTTACCGATCCTAACGAAAACTATTTGTTAGTGGCTTGTGGAGACGGGTATGCCGAATTATTAGCGAAGCACAAAGAGGATTTGTCGCAACATTTCCTTTTTGCGGCCAATGACTACGATTTGTTTAAAAAACTTTCCAATAAAGTTAGTTTTTATGAAACCTGTGAAGAATACCAATTGCCTTATCCTAAGACGATGATTATCACCAAAGATATGGTGGTTGATGGTAAGTTAGACCGGCCGCTACCTTTTGATTTTCCGGTAGCCTTAAAACCGGCCAATAGTGTAGAGTGGTTGGATATTCATTTTGAAGGTCGTAAGAAAGCTTTTATTATTGATACGATTGAAGAGTTTAATACGATTTTAAATCGCCTGTACCAAGCAGGTTACACCAGCGAAATGATCGCCCAAGATTTTATCCCGGGAGACGACAGCAATATGCGGGTCTTAAATGCCTATGTGGACCAAAGCGGCAACGTACGCTTTATGTTTTTGGGCCATCCTTTATTGGAAGATCCTACACCGGCTTCAGTAGGAAACTATGTGGTGATTGTGCCTGATGAAGACGAAGGGATTTACCAAACCATTAAAGCCTTTTTGCAAAAAATCAATTATCGAGGCTTTGCAAACTTTGATTTGAAGTATGATACTCGTGATGGCATCTTCAAACTTTTTGAAATCAACTTGCGCCAAGGTCGTAGCAGTTTCTTTGTGACTTTAAATGATTTTAATTTGGCTAGTTTTCTTGCCGAAGATCGGGTGTTCGAGACACCTTTTGTCACCACTCGCTATGGGCGAAAAAATGATGCTGCAAAGGTTTGGCTAGGAGTACCAAAGAAAATCTTTGAAGAATACGCAGTGGACAGTCCCGACAAACGTTTTGCCCAAGAGTTAATTAAAAAAGGGCAATGGGGCACGACGGTTTTTTATGAAAAAGATCGCTCTTTAAAACGCTGGGTACTGATGAAGTACATGTTCTACAACTACTATAAACGCTTTAAAACGTATTTTAGCGTGAAGTAATCAAAGGGGTACGGGATGATGAGATTCCGTACTCCTTTTTAGTTGAAGTATCCTGTTTTCTAAAAGATTTCTAACTTGTGTTTTTGGATAGAATCAGTATGCTTATATAGAAACAAAAAGTAAACCGGGCTTTGTTCGGTTAATAAGGGGAGGAGACAATTGGCAAAACCAATCATTTCATTTGAACATGTGACAAAACGCTATGAAGACACAGAGGAACCCGTGTTAAAAGACATCAGTTTCGATATCGAAGAAGGAAAATTCTATACCTTACTAGGACCTTCTGGCTGTGGGAAAACTACGATATTACGCATTATTGCCGGTTTTTCTGAGGCAAATACTGGAGATGTTTACTTTGATGGGAAACGGATCAATGACATTCCCGCCAACAAACGCCAAGTGAACACGGTTTTTCAAGACTATGCCCTATTTCCTCATATGAATGTCTTTGATAATGTAGCATTTGGCTTAAAAATAAAGAAACTTTCCAAAGCTGCCATTAAGGAAAAAGTGATGGAGGCTTTGCGCCTTGTCCAATTAAAAGGTTATGAAAAACGAGAAATCTCCGAGATGTCTGGTGGCCAACGTCAACGAGTAGCAATTGCGCGGGCAATCGTCAATGAACCAAAAGTTTTATTACTAGATGAACCTTTATCAGCATTGGATTTGAAATTGCGTACCGATATGCAATACGAATTGCGAGAATTGCAACGGCGATTAGGAATCACCTTTATCTTCGTCACTCATGACCAAGAAGAAGCCTTAGCTATGAGTGATGAAATCTTTGTGATGAACAAAGGGAAAGTCGTTCAAAGCGGTACACCGGTGGATATTTATGACGAACCGATCAACCATTTTGTGGCGGACTTTGTGGGTGAATCCAATATTGTGAAAGGAGTCATGATTGAAGACAATCTAGTAGAGTTTGTAGGCAAAAAATTCGTCTGTGTGGATGGTGGGATGGCGCCTAACGAACCAGTAGAAGTAGTTTTACGTCCAGAAGATTTAAACATTACTACTGCCCAAAAAGGAAAACTGGTAGTAAAAGTCGATACACAACTATTCCGCGGAGTCCACTATGAAATTATTTGTTACGACGAAGACGGCAACGAATGGATGGTACATTCCACCAGAAAAGCTACTCCCGGAAGCCAAGTAGGACTGGCCTTTGAACCAGAAGATATTCACGTGATGCGTTTCAACGAGTCTGAAGAAGATTTTGATGCTCGTTTGGAAAGCTACGAAGAATAGGGGGCGTAACTATGACTAAAATGCGTCGTCTTTATTCGATTCCTTATGTGATGTGGCTCTTGCTTTTCGTTATTGCGCCGGTGTTGTTGATCATTTATCAATCATTCTTTGACATGAATGGGAACTTTACTTTGGCTAATTACCAGACCTACTTAGCCAGTGGCAAGTACTTGGCCATGACGGTGAATTCTGTGCTGTATGCGTTTTTGATTACGGTATTGACTTTATTGATCAGTTATCCCACAGCTTATTTTTTGACAAAACTTAAGCACAAAGATTTGTGGCTGTTATTGATTATCTTGCCCACATGGGTGAATTTATTGTTAAAAGCCTATGCCTTTATTGGAATTTTTGGAGTGCATGGTGGTATTAATAACTTTTTAGGCCTTTTTGGAATTGCTCCCCAACAGATCTTATTTACTGATTTTAGTTTTATTGTGGTGGCCACTTATATTGAATTGCCTTTTATGATCATGCCGATTTTTAATGCCTTGGAAGAGTTAAATCCTTCTTTGATTTTTGCCAGTCGCGATCTTGGAGCCAATAGCTTTGAAACTTTCCGCCGAGTGGTTTTCCCGTTGTCATTAAACGGTGTGAAAAGTGGCGTCCAAGCAGTCTTTATTCCTTCGCTGTCACTGTTTATGTTGACCCGTTTAATCGGAGGGAATAGAGTCATCACTTTAGGGACCGCCATTGAACAGCATTTTCTCGTTACGCAAAACTGGGGTATGGGTTCAACCATCGGGGTGATTTTGATTATCGCCATGTTTGTGGTCATGCTTTTAACTGGTGAGAAAAGCAAAGGAGGGCGCCGTTCATGAAAAAGAAATTTGCTTGGTCTAAAGTCTATTTAGCGGTCTTTTTCGTCTTGCTATACATCCCCATTTTTTATCTAGTGTTTTACTCCTTTAATGCTGGAGGCAATATGAATGGGTTTAGCGGTTTTACTTTGGAACATTATCAAGCCGTCTTTGAAGATACCCGTTTGATTATTATCGTCTTAAACACTTTTATGTTGGCCTTTTTGTCTGCTTTAATTGCTACGATTATTGGAACCTTTGGCGCCATGGGGATTTACTATACCAAACGTCGCCGGACGCGGAATGCTTTGTTGTCTTTTAATAATATTTTGATGGTTTCACCAGATGTTATTATCGGGGCCAGCTTTTTGATTTTCTTTACTCTCGTAGGCTCGGTGGTGAAAAGCTTTCAACTTGGCTTTACTAGCGTCTTGTTGTCCCATGTGGCTTTTTCCATCCCGATTGTGGT
>NZ_JBCOJC010000046.1:0-17969 GCF_040925905.1 Enterococcus sp. 2201sp1_2201st1_C11_2201SCRN_220225 | reverse complement strand
GTCAACACCCCTGACGGCCCGATCAACCCAAGAGCGGGTTTTGCCATATGCAGCTGCTAAATCAGCAGGATAGACTTTGTTCTCCGTCATAAATTGTTGTACCAATTTCCGGCCATTATCAATGTCACTCATTTAAGCTCCTCCTTTCAAAGTTTTGTAAGAAAAATTGAAAGAAAAATTGACATTTAATACAAAGTTTTGTATTATCAAGTCATAGAAAATAAACCTAATCTAAAGCCCACTTAACACACTTAGTCGCCAAACTAATCAATCGTGAGTTCTATTTTAGTTGCATTTTTTCTATCAATTTATCTTACGGGATTTATATTAATACAAAACTTTGTATCGGTCAACTGTTAAATACAAAGTTTTGTATTTAATAACTTGCCCAAATGAAAAGGTGGTCAATATGACTTTATTTGAACGGGTTAGCAATCTAGCTAAAAAACAAGGAATGACTGTCTATGATCTATCTGAAAAGTTAGGAATGGGTAGAAATTCAATCTATTCATGGAAGAAAAGTAGTCCCAAAGCTGAAACACTTGAAAAAGTAGCTGATTTTTTTAATGTGAGCACTGATTACCTTTTGGGGAAAACTGAAGTAACCAACTGGAAAAAATTCGATGATCAGCTTACTCCAGAACATTTTCAATCTATTAAAAACGCTGAGAATGTTCCTGATTGGGCGACTGAAGATGACTTAATTGATCTTCAAAAGGTTTTACAAACAGATGGTCTGACGTTTAGCAACGGAGAACGATTGAATGATGAAGATGTCGCGGCAATAAACGCGATGTTAGAAAGTTATTTTTGGACGAAACGGAAACGCGAAAAAGAAAAGTTGGATGATAAGTAGGTGTTGGAATGTTTGATGTGGATTTTATTTCTTATATCATAATGACTTATAGCGAAACGTCATCATATGATCCATATATCATTTGTGATTACGAAGATATCGATATTGTTTATACAAACCAACTACCCAATAAAGTCAGTGGTTTGGCAAGTCCAGAGATGAGGACAATCTTTATGGATGATTCATTAGAAGACACGAATTTTAAAAAGTTTTTACTTGCCCATGAACTCTACCATGTTCTGTATCATGAGGGGGTAATGACCTATCATGATAGCTACAATCTTAATAAAAATAAATTGGAATTTGAATCCAATCGAGGTGCTACCACCCTATTACTGCTGGAATATATCAGTAATGATGAAATTCCAATAGAATACCTTACTTTGGAACATTTTATGACTAGCTACTCAATTCCTCAAGAGCTACGAAGTGAGGTTTCACTTATGGCAACTAGTCTGTTGCTCACTTTCGCCGATGCAACATGGCATCTGAAAGGAACTAAGTCATTAGAATTAATTCAGCGACTACATCGTTTGAGAAATATCACGGCTAATCCGCCTAGACAAATTTTTTATGCGCAATAAAAAAGACACGATCTCTACCCCAGCAAGAGTTAGATCGTGTCTGACAAATAAAACCTGATACACAGGCTTATTTAACTATGCCTATTGTATCAGAATGAAAGGATTGGTACAAATGGCAAAAGAAGTTGGATCGATTGAAAAACGTGGCCCAAACACCTATCGTTTGAGGATTACGTCTGGTTATGATGAAAACGGCAAGCAAATCCGTCCTAGCAAAACTATCACAGCAACTAGCGACCGAAAAGCTTATGCTGCTCTTGATGAATGGATTGAAGAACTCAAAGAAAGTGGAATTATTGACCTTTCCATTATCACCGTAAAATATTTTGTAGAAAATATGTGGAAGAAACAAGCTCCCCTTCTAATGCAGGAACGAACATATCAAGCTTATATTGATATTATTGAAGGAAGAATACTTCCCACTTTCAAAGATAGACTACTGAATGAAATCAAACCCTATGAAATTAGAAATTTTGTCACTTCCCAGAAAAAACTTAAAAAACCTGAAGAAGATGTGTCTCGTCAAACCAAGAAAAGAATCTTAGCGGCGTTTTCTAGCTTATTCAATATAGCGTGGAGTGAGTTTAGAATTGTTCGAGACAATCCTTGTAAGGGAATTGTTTTGCCAGCTAAAACAAAAGAAGATAGAATAAAAACAGGTGTACAGCCCCCGTATAGCATTGAGGAGTTAGAGACTATGTTTTCCAAACTTGAAAACGAAACTCTTCACGTACAGGCGGTAATCCTCACTAGCTTCGTCTCCAGTGCTCGTGAAGGTGAAATTGCAGCATTAGAAAGAAAACATTTTTTGACTGAATCAAATCAAATTTTATTTGAACAACGTATTATTAAGGTGAGAGATCAAAAACCAAAACGAATTGATGGATTGAAAAATGGTGATGAACTTTTCGTAGATGCACCCAAGTATTATTTCGATACCATGGAAAAGTATTTTGAGGAACGCGAAGAGCAACGCAAAAAACTAAATATAGATACACCAACTCATGATTATGTATTTGGTCACTTAGAAGGGACACCGATTAATCCATCTAGTCTGTATGGATGTTGGAAATACTTTGTAAAAAGGAATAATCTACGCATGATTCGATTTCATGACCTGCGACATTCTGCTGCATCTTATTTGATTGCTAATCCTCAAATTAGTGATAAAGCTGTCCAGGAACATCTTGGCCATTCCGATTATCGAACCACTATGAATATGTATGTTCACGGAATCAAGGAATCTAAAAAAGAAGTTGCTAACGCGATGGAAAAACTGATATCTCCTAAAAAATAACAAATAAACAAATCATATTTGGGGCTTAAATTGGGGATAAAGGCTAATAAAACCTAATAAAAGCTGATATCATTACTCGAGAAAATCGCACAGGATTGCGCAGTCTTTACTAGAACCGCCATAAAAGAACAAACTCGAAATCCGTCGAACCGGCTAATACCGGCGCGCAGGTTCAAATCCTGTACTCTCCTTATATATCAACGTTTTCAGCACTTCTGACTTCGTCGTCAGAAGTGCTTTTTTATGCCGATTGGGCAGAAAATTGGGCAGAAAAAAACACAGCAATTTTGATATCAAGTGGCTTCAGTTTCCCTCTTTGGCAAAATGAATTACACTTAAGCTAGGTGATGAAGATGATAACTTATATGAAAAAAACGTTCTTAAATACCTTAGAATTTCTCGGAAAAAGTCAAGCCTATTTTCGCGATGTCTTGTTGATGCACGGCTTTTTGCTCTTTGTAGTGATTCCCCTTTTAAGCAGTTCTACTAAATTCATTTTGGCCCGGGGGAATATTCCCTATCTTTCCTATGATAATCTCTGGGACATTGTGACAAATCATCCCTTTATCTTTTTATTACTAGTTATAACATTGTTTTTTATCCTTCTGACCGTTTACTTTGAATTCACTTTTTTACTGTTAAGTGTTTATTTTATCGAAAAAAAAGAGGCGGTCTCCTTACCTCAGCTCTTGCGGATGACGCTTATTCAAATAAAAAAAATTCGTCCTTCGGTAGTTTTGTTCTTCTTGTTTTACTTTTTATTGGTTTTGCCTATTGGAGGGCTTAATTTTAATTCTGATTTATTAAGCCGGGTGAAAATTCCTGCTTTTATATTGGATTTCATCTTCACCAATCGCACTTTGATTATTTCTATTTTTCTTTTGCTGTATGTGGCACTACTCTATCTAGGAATTCGTTTCATTTTTGCTCTGCCAGAGATGATTTTGCGAGACCGGCCTTTTCGCACAGCCCTAAAGGAAAGCTGGGAAGTGACCCAGAGACGTTTTTTTGCTATTTTAGGTCGCTTTTTATTTATCGGTGGCAGTGTTTTAGCGATTGCATCAGCTGGAACACTTCTGACCTTGAGCGGACAACGTCTAGTGGAAAAATTCTGGCCAGAACAATCCTTATATAGTGCAGTATTTGCTATGACGCTATTGCAATTTTTCTATTTAGTCAATATCGTCTTATCCACAGTAGGAATTTTCTTCATTATTGTCGATTTTATGGAAGATGAAGATTTTTTACCAGAAATCCCCTCTTGGTTTTATAAAGAGGCGATCAAGCCCCCGCGCTTTTCTCAAGTAAAAAATGTTTTCTTACTGATGACGACACTTTTCTTTGGGATTGGTGTAAGTTTGTACAATATGAACTATCTAACAGATACTCCAAAAAAAGCCCCTGTGACCATTTCTCACCGGGGAGTCTCTGATAAAAATGGTGTACAAAACAGTCTGGACGCTTTACAAAAGACCCATGAGCGCTATCATCCTGACTATGTAGAAATGGATGTCCAAATGACGAAAGACAAAAAATTTGTGGTGGTCCATGACTTCGATTTAAAAGCATTAACTGGCAAAAAAGGCAGCCCGGAAAAGATGACAGCAGCTGATGTTTTAGCTCGTAATGCCAATGACAATCAGCAACAGGCAAAAATCGCAAGCTTTGATGCTTATTTAGCCCTTGCTTCCAGTCTTCATCAAAAGTTGCTAGTAGAAATTAAAACTCAGCAAAAAGATACGAGGCCCTTAGTTCAGGAATTTTTAAAACACTATGGAACAGATTTGACAAAAGAAGGACATCTAGTACAAAGTCTTTCTTTTTCAGTAGTGGAAGAAATCAAAGAAGCTGCTCCGCAAATTACCGCCGGCTATATTTTACCTTTCAACGTAATTGGGCCGCCAAAAACTCAAGCCGATTTTTTAACGATGGAATATAGCACGATTAATCGCAACTTTATTAGCTCTGCGGAAAATGACAGCAAAACGGTTTTTGTCTGGACACCAAATAATTCAGAAGATATCAGTCGAATGATTTTTTACGGCGTGGATGGTATTGTAACGGACTCCCTAGAAACATTAGATAAAGCCATTCGTACTCAACATAATATGACCTATTCTGATAAACTCGTAAATTTCGTAATCGGCATTGGATAAAAAAGGCGCCTAACTAGTTCCTGTTTTACTAGTTAGGCGCTACATTTTTTATAAAAGAATCAATAAAACCTTTAAATAAAAGAATTAACTAACTAAAGCCACTGTCACGACTTCCTTTACATCTGCGTGTTTCACTAGCATTCGGTGTTGAGACTCAATCACGGTTGCTCGATCCACTTTTTCACAGTCCTCTACTGTAATCACTACTGTATTGGTATAAATTTGTTCCACGGTGCCCACCACGCTGTTTTTTAAGCCTACTGGTTTGCAAATATAAGATTGCCCGATTGTAATTTCATTCATAAGTTGTTCCTCCACGTTTTTTTATCTATCCATATAATAACAGAAAAATAAACATTAGCAACCGTTTTCCAAATTTTTTTTTAATATTAGGAGCTGTTTTAACAGCTTATTGCAAACCAAAAGGATCTTTTTATTAGAAAAAAATCTTTTTTGCTTAAAAATCGGTATTTTTTGTCAATTTATTAAAAACAATCGAGTTATTTTCACATATCCATACTTTTATCTTTCTCTTTTCGTTATCAAAAAGAACTCATTTGACAAAAAATAAAAAATACCAATTTCTAACAACGACTACAGCTACAGCAAAGAAATCGAATTCAATCTCTAAACCATTTATGATTTCTAATTTTTATTTAGGAAAATCAACTTTTTTTGTTTTTTTAAACCAATTATGATATATTAAAATTGTTGGTGAAATATCTAACAATCAAAACAAGAAAGCAGGTGATTCAATGAAATATTTTGGAACAGAAGGAACTTATCGAATTGCATTCGACACGGAGAACAACCATTTTCTAGCGATTGACGCCCAAAATGAAGCCCACTTTGCAATTGGCGTTACAATCGAAGAAGCTCTTCGTAATCTACGAAGCTAATTAAAGGAGCCTTAGTGTGAAAATCACAACGAGAACATTCCCATGAAGTCATCAATTAGTTATTCAACTAGTTGGTGACTTTTTTTGTAGTTTTCTCTTGCAAACAGCGAATTACTTTACCGGATTTGATTAAAACTCTATAATGAATGGGAAAGGAGAGAAATAAAATGGAATTATTTCGTAAAATTTTTGGTGAATTTATCGGTGCCTTCATGCTTGTCTTTATCGGTACCGGAATGGTAGCATTCTCTACCAACCCTGACCCGTTGACCATTGGTTTGGCTTTTGGTCTGGCAATCACAATTGCCGATTATGCTGTAGGTCATGGAGGTTTATCTGACGGACACTTTAATCCAGCCGTTACAATTGCCATGATTATCAACAAACGGGCCACTCTTAAAGATGGAATTTTCTTTATCATTGCCCAATTTGTTGGTGCAATCGCAGCCTCTGCCTGTGTGGGAGGTTTCGGTGCTGCACTTGGATTGGAAGCTGGCACATATGGCCAAACAGACTTCCCTGACATCAGTGCAGGAGCAGCCTTTGCCTTTGAAACTTTGATTAGTTTCTTGTTCATCTTTGTCATCTTAATGGTGACGAGCAAGAAATACGGTAGCGTGCAAATGGCTTCTATCGCAATCGGTTTGACTTTAGGTTTCCTAGTAGCCATCGCCTTAAACTTAACTGGCGGTTCATTAAATCCAGCTCGTAGTTTCGGTCCGGCTATTTTCGCCGGCGGTTCTGCTTTATCTCATTACTGGGTTTATCTATGTGCCCCAATTTTAGGTGGTATCATTGCTGCTCTAGTTGCCAAATTCATGGGTAGTGAACAAGGTTTAACTGAAGCAGACGCTTAAAAGAATTTACCTACAACACTGAGAGAAAATCAACTGCGGTTGATTTTCTCTTTTTTGATTTAAGTAACCAAACTGGCATCCCGGAAAACTATCCTGTACAATGAAGCTAGCCACAAGTGTGGTCAAGGAGTGAAGACCATGGAAGAATTTGAAGGATTGCTGGTGAAAACCGCCCTGCTGCAAGAAAAACCGATTATGCTTTCCCTAATGCGTTTAGAAAATGAAGAAGCCGCCTTGGATTGCGTAATCCGAGATCGTTATCTTTCTGCTTATATTTTCCGTCTCCCTAAAGACACCTATACCATCAAAGTAAGTGGTCGCCGAAATAAGCGAAATCAACTTTTGGTAAAACATATGACGATTTTAAATGTGGACGAGTACATCAAAGTGATTGGTACTCCAGAATAAGCTTTCCTTAGCAAAAAAGCGCTCAGCCAAAATTTCGGCTGAGCGCTTTTTTATCCTAATTTTTATAAACGAGCATTTAAGTCTTTTGCTAAATCTTCAAAGCCTGGTTTGCCTAAAAGAGCAAACATGTTTTTCTTATATGCTTCTACCCCTGGTTGGTCAAATGGATTAACGCCGTTCAAGTAACCGGAAATTCCGATTGCAATTTCGAAGAAGTAAATCATGTAACCTAAGCTGTAAGCATCCATTTCAGGAATCGTCACTAACAAGTTTGGCACATCACCATCAGTATGAGCTAAAAGCACACCTTGGTAAGCTTTTGTGTTGACGAAATCAACATCTTTGCCTTGTAAATAGCCTAAACCGTCCAAGTCAGTATCTTGAACTGGGATGTTTAGATTTTTACGTGGTTTATCGACTTTCACAACTGTTTCAAAAATGTTGCGACGTCCTTCTTGAATGTATTGACCTAAAGAGTGCAAGTCAGTAGAGAAGTTTGCGCTAGATGGGTAAATGCCTTTTTGGTCTTTCCCTTCTGATTCGCCACAAAGTTGTTTCCACCATTCAGAGAAGTATTGCATCCCTGGTTCGTAGTTGATCAACAATTCAGTAACTTTGCCTTTACGGTATAAGATATTCCGCATGGCAGCGTATTGGTAAGCTTCATTTTCTTCTAGTTTATCAGAAGCGTATTCTTTTGAAGCATCTGCTGCTCCTTGCATCAAGGCGTCCACATCGGCTCCAGAGGCTGCGATTGGTAACAAACCAACAGCGGTTAAGACAGAAAAACGGCCACCCACATCATCAGGAATAACGAAAGTTTCCCAGCCAGCAGCGTCAGCTTCGACTTTAACGGCTCCTCTAGCTTTATCAGTTGTTGCATAAATCCGTTTATTGGCTTCTTCTTCCCCATATTTTGCGATTAGACGTTCTTTGAAGACTCTAAAGGCAATCGCTGGTTCAGTAGTGGTACCAGATTTTGAAATGACATTTACGGAGAAATCTTTATCGCCAATGACTTCGATTAAGTCAGCTAAGTAAGTAGAAGAAATGGAGTTGCCGGCAAAAAAGATTTGTGGTGCTTTACGGTCTTCAGCTTTCATTAAGTTGAAGAAAGTATTGTTTAAAAAGTCAATTGCTGCCCGGGCGCCAAGATAAGAACCACCAATCCCGATTACTACTAAAACTTCTGAATCAGATTGGATTTTTTTCGCAGCTGCTTTAATCCGGTCAAATTCTTCTTTGTCGTAGTTTGTAGGCAGATCCACCCAGCCGATGTAATCACTACCTGCTCCAGTACCGTTGCGCAATAAATCGTGAGCAGCAGTTACTTGACTTTGCATGTAGCCCAATTCGTGCTCATTAACAAATGGTGCGACTTTGGAATAGTCAAATTTAATGTGTGCCATTTTTGTTCCTCCTAAAATTATTAGATTGTCGTCTTCGTTACACTTAATACTTTACGTTTTTCAGCGGCTTTTTTCAAGCATGAGCTGTTGTAAAATAGCTCTTTCCACTAAAAAAAATGCCCTCACCACGGGCCTGTCGTGCTTGACTAGACAAGTAGTGAGGGCTGCTTTAGTTTTTTCAATTTTGGCTTATACCAATCCTTGTTGCAACATTGCTTGAGCTACGTTTGCAAAACCAGCGATATTGGCTCCTAACATATAATTATTTTCTGCATCATATTCTTTGGCTGTATCACGACAAGTTTCATAGATATTTTTCATAATATCTTCTAAGCGTTGATCTACTTCTTCTTTGCTCCAAGTTAAGCGTTGGGAATTTTGGCTCATTTCTAAGGCAGAGACCGCCACACCACCAGCATTAGCCGCTTTGCCAGGACAGTAATGTACCTGATTGTCAATAAAGTACTCGGCAGCTTCCAAAGTTGCCGGCATATTCGCTCCTTCTGCCACAACTTTGACACCATTTTTCACCAATTGTTTTGCTTGTTCTAAATTGATTTCATTTTGAGTAGCACAAGGTAAAGCAATCTCTGCTGCCACATCTTGACTCCACAGAGAACCTTCTACATAAACAGCTTCAGGTCTTGCCTCTTTGTAAGCCGTCAAGCGTTCTCGTTTCACTTCTTTGATTTCTTTTAACAAGTCCAAATCAATACCAGCTTCGTCAATGATTGTTCCATTAGAATCAGAACAAGAAATTGGGGTAGCACCTAGTTGTTGTAATTTTTCAATGGCATAAATCGCCACATTTCCCGAACCGGAAACTAAGACTCGTTTGCCTTCAAAGCTATCCTTGTTGTATGCTAACAAGTGATTGACAAAATAGACTACACCGTAACCGGTAGCTTCCGTTCGAATCAAGCTACCCCAGAAGCTTAGGGGTTTCCCAGTTAGAACTCCGGCATCATATTGACAAAGGCGTTTGTATTGGCCAAAGAGATAGCCAATTTCCCGACCACCAACACCGATGTCACCGGCAGGTACGTCTAAGTTCGGTCCAATGTGTTTTGAAAGCTCCGTCATAAAGCTTTGGCAAAAGCGCATGATTTCCCCATCAGACTTGGCTTTAGGATCAAAATCAGCACCACCTTTTCCCCCACCAATCGGCAGACCTGTTAAGGCATTTTTGAAAATTTGCTCAAAAGCTAAAAATTTCAAAATGGACAAATTCACGCTAGGATGAAAACGCAAGCCACCTTTATAAGGACCTAAAGCAGAGTTAAATTGAATCCGATACCCACGGTTGACTTGCCAGTTTCCCTGATCATCTTGCCAAGGCACCCGAAATTGAATCAAACGTTCTGGTTCTGTTAAAATCGCCAATAGGTTATTTTCTTCGTATTCCGGATGTTTTTCTAGAAAAGGTGTGACCGTAGCTAAAAACTCGTCCACTGCCTGGAGAAATTCCGTTTGGTTACTATCTTTTTCATGTAGTTGTTTCCTGATTGCTTGCACGTAATCTACTGTCATGAATTGTCCCCCCATTATGTAATAATTAGTTTGCTTTTTTATTCTACCAGATTCTGCCCTCACCATGTTAAAAAAAATACTAATTTTTAGAATTTTCTGTTAAAAGTTCGGAATTAATCAAAATAGGATGTGTAGCTATGGAAAAAAAATATGATGTCATTGTGATTGGTGCCGGCCCCGCTGGCTTAATGTCCGCCATTGCCGCAGGGCAACAAGGTGCTTCAGTACTCCTTTTAGAAAAAAATAAAAAACCGGGAAAAAAACTACGAATGACTGGTGGCGGTCGGTGCAATGTCACGAACAATCGCCCTGAAGCAGAATTGATTGAACACATTCCTGGTAACGGTCGTTTTCTTTACTCCACCTTTGCCCAATGGAATAATCAGGACATTATGGCTTTTTTTGCCAGTTATAATACTCCTTTAAAAGAAGAAGACCACGGTCGGATGTTTCCGGTAAGTGACCGTTCAAAAACAATTGTGGATACTTTGGTTAATGCTGCCGTAGAAGTGGGTGTGGAATTACAGTTCAATTGTCCTGTAACGAAACTGATTACTAAAGACAATGAAATTCAAGGGGTACGCTGTGAAACAGGAGATATTGCTGCCAGTTGTGTCATTATTACCACTGGTGGCAAAACTTATCCCGGAACTGGTTCTACTGGTGATGGCTACCTCTTTGCCAAAGGTGTCGGTCATAGCATCACGCCTTTATTTGCTACAGAAGCGCCTTTGGTTTCTGAAGAACCTTTTATTAAAGCTGGCACTTTGCAAGGTCTTTCCTTACAAGACGTTGCTTTATCAGTTCTATCACCAGCAGGGAAAAAAATCATTACCCAAGAAATGGACTTACTCTTTACCCATTTTGGCCTATCGGGTCCAGCGGCTTTACGCTGTGCCTATTTTATCAATCGGCAATTGCGAGAAACCAATGAGGCTGTCCTCGTCTCCTTGGATAGCTTGCCAAAAATTGATTCCCCAGCATTACTTAGCCAATTAGAGCAACAACTGCAAACTAAAAAACAAGTAAAAAATGCTTTGGCGGGTCTCGTTCCAGAACGACTGCTCCACTATTTTCTTACTCGCTGTGAACTGATGGAAACTACAGGCTTTGAGACGAACAAAAGTCAAGTACAACAGTTAGTTAATTTGTTAAAAGCCTTTCCCATTACCATTCAGCGTACCATTGGGTTGGAAAAAGCCTTCGTAACCGCAGGAGGTGTGGCGTTAAAAGAAGTCGTTCCGAAAACATTAGAAAGCAAACTTTGTGCTGGGCTATTTTTTGCAGGAGAAGTATTGGACATTAATGGCTACACCGGTGGTTACAACATTACCGCCGCATTGTGCACCGGACACGTCGCCGGCATTCACGCTGCTGAAATTGCGGGGTATTGGGGGTAAAAAGTCAAAGAGGGATGGCCAAAAAATCTTGCCATCCCTCTTTAATCTATTCTGCTATTAAATCCACAAAACTAGCTCCTGTAATACTGGCTAAGTCCTTTGGTGCCAACTCCATTTGCAAGCCTCGTTTCCCTGCTGAAACAATCATTCCCGGATAATTCAAAGCACTGTCATGGATAAAAGTAGGGAAGCGTTTCTTCATCCCCACCGGTGAACAGCCCCCACGAATATAGCCAGTAGTCGCTTCTAAGTCTCGCAAATGCAACATTTCTACTTTTTTATTGCCACTGGCCTTGGCAATTTTTTTTAAGTCCAATTCACGATTGCCGGGAATTACTGCCACAATCGGTCCAGTGACATTGCCTACTGCCACTAATGTTTTAAATAAAATTTCCGGATTCACATGGGTTTCTTTAATTACGTGGTCTGCTCCCAAATCGTCTTCTTTCCACTCATAGGTGTATTCTCTGTAGGCAATCTTTTTTTGTTCCACTTGTCGAATGGCATTGGTCTTTGGCAATTTCTTTTTAGCCATGTTCCTCACTCTTTTCTAACTTCATAACATTTAAGACATTTCGCAATTCTTCTACAGGAATTTGTCCCGGCGCAGAGGCTGTGGTTAACGCCCCAAAGGTCATCACCGACTGGATTAGCTCTCCTGATATCCGGGTAGTCTTGCCTAAATCACCCATGGAAATCAAAATCAGTGGCAATTCTACTAGGCCTTGCAACTTCACCGATAAATTCATCAAGCCCAGTACATCTTTTAAGGAATGAGGCATCACTGAGATTTTCCCCATATCGGCTCCAAATTGTTTCATCACGCTGACTTTTAAGACCATCTCGCCATCGGCTGGTGTCTTGTCAAAATTATGATAACTCATCACGATCACCATCTTGCGATCCTTTAGCTTTTGGATAAAACCACGGCCTAAAAACTCCGCTACTCCCAGCTCCACATCAAGCATATCTACTTGCTGACTTTTGGCGACAGCTTCATAGATCCCTTGGTACTCCCGTAATGAAAACTCCCGCTTGCCTCCTTCTTCAATCGTTCGAAAAGTAAAGAGCAAGAGCTTTTCTGCTAATATTTTCCGCAGTTCTTCTAACGTGGCTAATACCGCCTCCACGTCATGAACGCCTTCAAATAAATCTCCTCGCCATTCCACCACTTCACAGGTGCTGTCTTTGGCAAGCTGAGCTTCTTTAACTAACCCTTCTTTAGTAGTAGCAACTAAAGGCACACAGATTTTTGGCACGCCTTCACCAAAAACCTGATTTTTAATGGTAAATTTCATCAGGAATCCTCCCCTTTTTCACTCGTTAATCCACTTGATAGAAATACACTTTTAAATAATCCCCTTCAGGAAAAGCAGCTGACAATCCAAAATCTTCTGGCAGATGGCGCTCTTCCAATAAAGTAAACTTAGCCCCCGATTCTTTAAAAGCAGTTTCAATATTCTTTTTAAAACGTTCCCGGCTGAGATTGGCTGCATTGGTAGAAGCGATAATCATCCCACCAGGAGCTAGAATCGGCAAGCTATCTTTGATTAATTCCCCATAATTTTTGTGTACAGAAAAAACTTGTTTCTTATTGCGAGCAAAACTTGGGGGATCCAAAACGATTACATCAAAGAGCAGTCCCTTTTTCTTGGCGTAAGCAAAATAGCTAAAGACATCCATTACATGAACCTTTTGGCTTTCAGGATCAATGCCATTGGCTGCAAATTGTTCTTGGGTTTTGGCTAAACTGCGCTTGGCTAAATCTACACTAGTTGTCGCCACCGCTCCTCCCATGGCTGCTGCCACCGAAAAAGCCCCAGTATAGCTAAACATGTTTAAAACTCGTTTCCCTTGGGCAAGACCTGTAGCTAGTCGCCCGCGCACTTCTTTTTGATCCAAAAAGATACCAGTCATTAAGCCTTCGTTTAAATAAACTGCGTAGTGAATGCCATTTTCTTTAATGAAAAGTGGCTCTGGAGCTTCTTGTCCTTGAACATGCTGACTTTCAGGTACATTAGAAGCTGGAAAACGGACTTTTTCATAAATCCCTAAAATTTCGGGATAAGCTTTCATAAAAGCGGCTAGTAACATTTCTCGATGGCTATACAACGTCTCGTTGTACCAGGAAAACAAGGCATACTCTCCATACAAGTCCACCGTAACGCCACCTAATCCATCTCCTTCTCCATTAAAAATTCGAAAAGCCGTGGTCGTTTCATCATGATAATAAGACTTTCGCCGTGCTTTAGCAATTTGAAAGCGATTGGTAAAAAAGGACTCGTCAATCACTTCTTTACTCCAACTAATGAGCCAACCTACACCTTTATTTTGACTGCCTAAGTAACCGGTAGCCAAATAAGCCCCGGTATGGTCACAAAACTCCACCCACTGGCGGGTTTTAGGAAAGTCGAATAGGTCTTCTTCCTGAATTAAGGGATAACCTTTTCGAAACTTTTTCTCTGCACTTTTTTTGACTTTTAGCACCATGTTCCACATCCTTTGATTTCTACCCCTCAGTATACCAAACTCCTTGTTCTATCCGCTAGTCTCGGGGATAGTAAAGAAAAAGTTAATTCTAGACCAACCGCTTACTTTCAATTGACACCGGATTTTTGGACTAGTAAAATGTAAAGATGATGTAACGATTGAAAATGCTTTTCATAAACTAGACAAATAAAAAAGGATGGACCTTCCATTGAATAAGATTAAACTACCGAAATTTCTCAATACCCGTTTAGGATTCTTCAGCTTATTAGCCATCTTATTCTGGGTAAAAAACATCTGTGCGTATCTCTTCGAATTTGAACTGGGAATCGAAAGCTTGCGCCAATACTTTATCCTCTTCATCAATCCGATTGCGACTACTTTATTCTTATTGTCAATCGCCTTATATGTGAAGCGGCCGAAAGTTTCCTATATCACCATGTTGGTAATTTACTTCTTGATGACTTTATTATTGTTCTCGAATATCTCTTACTACCGAGAATTCACCGACTTTATCACCATCAATACCATTTTAGGTGCCGGAAAAGTTGCCAGTGGCTTAGGAGAAAGCGCCATGCGTTTGTTCCGCATTCACGACGTATTGTATTGGGTGGATTTAGTAGTTTTAGTCGTCTTGCTTGCTCGAAAAAAGATTACCATGGACGAACGCCCTGTACGAGCACGGATGGCTTTTGCTATGTCTACTCTATCTGTGATGATTTTCTTTGGTAATCTCTTTATGGCAGAAGTTGATCGTCCAGAACTTTTAACACGGACTTTCTCCCGAGACTACCTAGTGAAATATCTGGGGATTAACGCCTTTACCGCTTACGACGGAGTACAAACTTTCCAAGCGAGCCAAGTCCGAGCAGAAGCTTCCGCCAATGATATGGACGAAGTTGCTGATTATGTAAGTGATCACTACGCCGCTCCTAATGACGAGTTATTCGGCTTAGCAAAAGGAAAAAACGTAATTTACATCCATTTAGAAAGCACCCAACAATTTTTAATTGACTATAAGCTAAAAGATGAAAATGGCGTAGAACATGAAGTTATGCCCTTTATTAACAGCTTATACCATTCCAATGAAACCTTCTCCTTTGATAATTTCTATCATCAAGTCAAGGGCGGAAAGACTAGTGATGCGGAAACCCTAATGGACAATTCCTTATTTGGTCTAAACCAAGGCGCATTGATGACTCAGCTAGGTGGTAAGAACACCTTTGAGTCTGCACCAAATATCTTAAAACAAACTGAAGGCTACACTTCCGCGGTCTTCCACGGCAATGACGGTACTTTCTGGAATCGTAATGAAACATACAAACACTGGGGTTATGATTACTTCTTTAGCAAAGAATACTTTGATGTAAATGAAGACAACTCATTCCAATACGGGTTGCACGACAAACCATTCTTTGAACAATCAGCCCAATACTTGGAACAATTGCAACAACCGTTCTATGCGAAATTTATCGCTGTGTCAAACCACTTCCCTTATTCACAATTTACAGGAGCTGAAGCTGGTTTCCCATTAGCCCAAACCGACGACGAAACGATTAATGGTTACTTCGCTACGGCTAATTATTTAGACTCTGCTGTTGAAGAATTCTTTAACTACTTGAAAGCAAGCGGCTTATACGAAAACTCTGTCATCGTCTTATACGGTGACCACTATGGGATTTCTGAAAGTCGGAACACTGCGTTGGCACCATTGTTAGGCAAAACCGAAGACACTTGGACGAGCTACGACAATGCCGAAATGCAAAAAGTACCTTATATGATTCACATTCCTGGTCAAACAAACGGCGGGATTAATCATACTTACGGCGGTCAAGTGGACGCTTTGCCAACCTTGCTTCACTTATTAGGGGTTGACACGACTAACTACATCCAATTAGGTCAAGACTTGCTTTCACCAGAACATGATCAAGTGGTTGCATTCCGTAATGGTGACTTTGTTTCTGACAAGTACGTTTACCATAAAGGCAGTTTGTATGACACGGCTACAGGAACAGAAATCACCGCTCCAACAGAAGAACAGCAAGCTGAAGTGGACAGCTTGAAAGAGAAAGTTTCTAAACAGTTAGACACTTCCGATCAGATCAATAGTGGCGATCTCTTCCGCTTCTACACGAAGAGTGGCTTAAAAGAATTGGATTACAGCCAGTTCAACTATAAAGATGCCGAAACCAAACTAAAAGAAGCAACCGAAAAAGCCGGCTCTGCTTCCACCAGCGTCTTAAGCCAACACAATGGCGTTAGCACCACGGATCTTTATCAAACAAAAACCTATCAAGAAATCCATGGCGCAACTGCCCCAGAGACTACAGCAGAATAATGAAGGAAACAAAAAGGGTTGGAATTTTTTCCAACCCTTTTTTGCTGTTTCAACTATTTTTACATTTGCCTATTTTTTAGTCTTTCACCTCAGCTTATTCATACTTTGTTCAAAAAACTGTTTTATACTATTTGATAGAATTGAGGTGAATTAGATGACCGGGATTATCCATGCACTTGCCAGTTTAAACTACCACAGAAGTTTTTTATATCGTTATTTAGGCTTATTGGTAATCTTCTTGCCTTTGATTTTCTTGATCACTACCTTAAAAACTGTAGTCAGCAAAACAGGTGCCGGTCTATCTGAAGCCATGAATCAAGGAAAACTTCCTTTAGTAGATCAAAAGTGGCTGGACAACCTATTACATAATTTATATGGCATTGTGCCTTTTTATAATTTCGCTTTATTTCTGTGCTCTACTTTGTTTGCCATCGCCCTAGCTTTTCTCAGTTATCGGTATTGTCGGCAACGAAAACAAGAATTCGCAACGTGTCAGCGCTTAGGCATTCCCCCAAGAAAAATCATCTTACATCTTTTTGTAGAATTCTTCTTGCCACTAATTTCTTGTTTAGTCGCTTTATTTTTATTCATGATTGTCTTTCAACGGGGAACAGAGACAGTTATTCAAAATTTGCAATCGGTATTAATTGAAAAATTCACTTCCGTCAAAGCCATGGCTACTGAGGCGGGTACGGTTCAGTCTGGGGAAGCCAATGCCCCGTTAATGTTACAACTGCCTCGTAATGGCTTACTTTTAGTTGATTCCTTTCAATTAAACCGTGAACACTGGGTCACGGTTGCTCTCATTTCGCTTTTAGACACAAGCTTATTACTATCACTGGTTCTATTGGCGACCTTACCCCTTAGTCTATTGATTTGTAAAAGGAGGTTGAAAAAATGATGATTGCTCCTAGTAATGACCAATTGAAAGTTTGGTATACGACTAATATTGAAGATGCTTTAGCTCTTTTTGAAAAACAAGCACCTCACAAGACTAGCCTGATTTATAGTGATTGGGAAACGCTCCCCTACCTTTCTTTAGCAGATAATCTTTACTTAGGCGTTCCCCGAAAAATGCGGAAAGTCAAAAATAATTATGAGTTCTTTCAATTACTAGGCTTTGATCCCTCTATTTTACGCAGACCCTTAAAGGATATAAGTCGGTTTCAACAACTACGTTTGGCGATTTTGCAACAGTTATTACGAGAGCCTGAACAGTTGCTCTTTGTGGATGTGACAGAGAAATTATCAATTAATGAGACTCAGGAACTGCTTCATCTGGTGTACCAAGTACTGGATAAACAGCCTATTAAAGCACTATTTCTCACTCAAAATGCTTCCTTTGCTAATTCACTACAACAAGTGATTCAATCTACTCAGCCTAGTAAAAAACCGTAATGCCTATTGGTGGCATTACGGTTTTTGTATTATGCTTGATGATTTTATTCTTCTTTCATGGGAGTCACGGGATGTTTCACTTCTTCTGGTGCCGGTTCATCTGGTAGTTCCACATCGGGAAAGGCAATCCGAAAAGTGGTGCCTTGATCGGGTTCACTCTCCACTTCAATTTTTCCTTTATGCAAGCGAACAAGTTGTTCAACAATCGGCAAGCCTAAACCAGACTCACCAAACTTGCGGTTCTTTCGTGAAGGATCGACTTTGTAGTACCGCTCCCAAATATTATCCAGCTGCTCTTTAGTCATCCCAATCCCCGTATCTTGAATCTCCACAATGGTTTCCAAGTACCC
>NZ_JBCOJC010000045.1:4696-18347 GCF_040925905.1 Enterococcus sp. 2201sp1_2201st1_C11_2201SCRN_220225 | reverse complement strand
CCCAAGTATTATCTGCTAATAAAACGCCGCCTTCTCCTTGAATTAACTCCATCATGACACAAGCGGTCTTATCATCCACCAGCTCCAAAGAAGCAAAATCATTATATTCCCCATAGTGAAAGTCCGGCACCAAAGGGATAAAGCCGGCATGAATCGCTGCTTGTCCCGTAGCAGTCATGGCACCATAAGTCCTACCGTGAAAAGAATTAATAAAACTCACCACTTTACTTTTTCCCGTAGCTTTCCGAGCTAGCTTTATTGCTGCTTCATTGGCCTCGGCACCACTATTACAAAAGAAACCTAGATAGCCTAAGTCTCCTACTAAAGCTTGAGCAACTTGTTCTTGCAAATGGTTTTCATAGAGATTCGGCATATGCCAGATCTGTCTGGCTTGATCTTGTAACGCTTGCTCCACAGCTATATGATGATGCCCTAAATTCACTACACCAATCCCACTAGTAAAATCCAAGTAATTTTTTCCAAAATTGTCCTGCACTCGCACTCCCTGACCAGAAACAATTTCAAAATCTTTCCGAGCATAATTTTGAAATAAATATGTCATTATCGCCACCCCTTTGAATTAATATACATAAATAATTCGAAATAAACAAGATTTATTCGAAAATTTACTATTTTTATGCAAAACAAAAAAAACAACCTCAAGCATTCCTAGAAATGCTTGAGATCGTTAATTTGTTTATTCTTTATTGTCATCCTCAAGATCTTTTTGCTCTTCCTTGATCTGGGATTGAACTTCTTGGGTTTCTTCTGAAGATCCTAATTGGGCCTCTTTCGCTTCCGCATCAAAGTAATTCTTAGCTTCATCGAAATCTTTCTTTTCTTCTGCTTGTTTTTCCGCATCCTTTTCTTCTAAAGCACGTTTCGCTTCTTCAAAGGTTTGGGCCTTTTCACTTGGATATTCATCCGGTGTTCCTTCAGGCATCTTACCTTCTTCAAACAAGGATTTGATTGCTTTGGCATCCAATGTTTCGAATTCCAAAAGTTTTTCCGCAATCAACTTATGTTGTTCACGGTGCGCTTCAATGATTTCCCGAGCCTTAGCATGGGCACTCATCAAAATACTACGAACTTCTTGGTCGATTTCAAAGGCAACTTGTTCGGAATAGGCTTTGGTTTGACCATAGTCACGGCCGACAAAGACTTGATGATTGCCTTCATATTGAACTGGACCTAATTTGTCGCTCATTCCGTATTCGGTAACCATACTGCGAGCCAAGCCAGTTGCTTGTTCAAAGTCATTGGAAGCTCCGGTAGATTGTACGTTGAAAATCAATTCTTCTGCCGTCCGACCACCTAAGAGACCGACGATTTGTTCAAACATATCGTCTTTGGTCATTAGCATTTGATCTTCTTTTGGCAAAGCGATCATGTAGCCACCCGCACGACCGCGTGGAATAATCGTAACTTTATGCACAACACGAGCCCGACTTAAGACTAAGCCCACGATTGTATGGCCGGCTTCGTGATAAGCCACCATTTCCCGTTCTCGTTTGGAAATAACTCGATCCTTTTTCGCAGGTCCCGCGATTACACGATCTTCTGCTTCATCAATATCAGAAGCATCGATTTTTTTCTTATTGCGACGAGCAGCAACTAATGCCGCTTCGTTTAAGACGTTTTCCAAATCCGCTCCGGCAAAGCCAGGGGTTTGTTGAGCTACCACTTTCAAATCTACATCGTCAGCTAGTGGTTTGTTCCGCGCATGGACTTTCAAAATAGCTTCTCGGCCTTTAACATCCGGACGACCTACCAAGATTTGGCGGTCAAAACGACCAGGACGGAGCAAAGCTGGATCCAAAACGTCAGAACGGTTAGTTGCCGCAATGACGATGACGCCTTCATTGCCATCAAACCCATCCATTTCTACTAACAATTGGTTCAATGTTTGTTCCCGTTCATCGTGGCCGCCACCCATGCCGGCGCCCCGTTGACGGCCCACCGCATCGATTTCATCAATAAAGATAATGGCTGGTGCATTTTTCTTAGCCGTTTCAAAGAGATCCCGTACCCGACTTGCACCGACACCGACGAACATTTCCACAAAGTCAGAACCAGAGATGGAATAAAATGGTACCCCAGCTTCTCCGGCAACAGCTTTCGCTAGTAAGGTTTTACCAGTTCCGGGAGGTCCTTCTAATAAGACTCCAGCAGGAATCCGAGCTCCTAATTCCACGAAACGTCGAGGGTCTTTTAAGAATTCCACGACTTCCACTAATTCTTGTTTTTCTTCTTCTGCTCCAGCTACGTCAGAAAAACGCACCCGGTTGGCTTTTTTGTCGGCTTCTTTGGCTTTGGACTTGCCGAAGTTCATCACTCGGCCGCCGCCACCGCCACCGCCGCCTTGTTGGCCCATCATCATGTAGAATAAGAAGAAAATCAACACCAGTGGTAAGAAACTCATGATTAAGCTTAACCAAAGACCACTGTTAGACTCTTCTTTGATAACAGTCTTCACATTATTTTCTGCCGCCAAATTGGTAATTTCACTTAACGTGCTGTCATTTGGCAAAATAATTGTAGTGAAGTTGCTAGTTTCTGCAGCTGTGTCTCCTAAAATACTTAGGCCATTGCTGTTAGACACTTCTTGTTTTTCTTTGTACTGCCCGGTAATCTTGTATGTTCCATTAGCAGGCTGTACGGAGAAATCTTTAATTTTTCCGGCTTCAAGTTGTTGCTTGAAGGTAGAATACTCGATATCCGGCGACTGTTGCCCACCATTTCCAAACAAGAAATAGACGACTGTAATCATCGCCAGCAGCACGAGTACATAGTACAAGGTATTTTTTAACATACCATTATTTTTCTTGTTCATGCTCGCCCTCCTTGGCTATTTATTTTATCAATCCTGACCATTTCATTGTATCACATCTAGATTTGATTCTGTCACTAATTTGATTGATAAACACGGGGTTTTAAAACGCCTACATAGGGTAGATTGCGATATTGTTCCATATAATCTAATCCGTAACCTACCACAAACTCGTTTGGTACATCAAAGCCAACATAATCTGCTTCAATCTTCACCACACGGCCTTCTGGTTTATCTAAAAGAGTAGCGATTTTCACGGAGTTTGCTTTGCGATATTTAAAGAGGTCCACTAAATAAGACAAAGTGCGACCGGTATCGATAATATCTTCTACGATTAATAAGTCGCGCCCTTCCACGTTGGTGTCCAAGTCTTTTAAGATTTTTACTTCTCCAGAAGAAACCGTGGCGTTACCGTAACTGGAAACATCCATAAAGTCTAATTCTAATAAACAATCCATCTCCCGGCAAAGATCTGCCATAAAATGAATGGATCCTTTTAAAATGCCAATTACTAATGGGTTTTTATCTTGATATTCATCACTTAACTCTTGACCCAATTCTTTACAGCGCTCAGCTATTTGCTCTTTTGTAATGAGCACTTTTTCAATATCCTTCTCCAGCATAGTCTGCTCCTTCCAATCCCACTTCTTAGTCGTTATTTTTTGTATTGTATTTATAAAGAAGTCTGTAGTGTATTTTATCAGTTTCTTTCGCAATACTCAAATAGGATAGAACCACTGGCAAAACCCCTAAGACCTGTCCATTGGTGTCGGTCATTAACCAAGCGTGTTCCCGCATTTCATTAGGGATTTTTTTATCAATAAAAATTCGCGAAATTTTTTTTCTTAAAGAGTTCGTTAATTGAATACGATCTCCGGGATTTCGTTTACGAAACATCACCTCAGTAGGAAATTCTACTGGTAAAGCTTGACTGAATTCTGACCAAAGTTTGACTTTTTCCGGAATTTTTGCAAGTTCTGTAGGTAAAATACCGGACCCATCCGCTGCCAAGAGCGCCACCCATTCTGTGGCTGACAAAAAAACACCTTCTCCTAAGCGTAAGGTTGAATTACTTGTTTCTTTTACCCTCCCTTGTTTTTTAGTAATCAGTAACTCTTGGTATTCTCCTTGAACTTGCCAACCCGTTGCTAAATCAACAGACCACTGAGGCCGGTCGCTTTCTAAACAACGTAAGACCAGCTGCAACTGTTCTTCATTAAAAGGGATTTGATATTGATTGCGCAATACTAATAGACAATGTTGCACCGCAAAATAGCGTTGTCCTTTAGGAATTTCCATGAAAGCTGCTACAGGTAATCGCCAGCCTGAAGCCCACGATATAGCATTTTGGTTAAACCAGGCTTTCAAGGTTTCTTGTTGCCATTGAACCGTCCACTGCAATTGTTGGGCCAATTGATTGAAGTGAGACAACAATTGCGGATTCTCCGCTTTTAGTAAAGGGACTACTTGCTGACGTAGGCGATTTCGTTGTACGTCTAATAAAGTATTAGTGGCATCTTCAAAGTAAGTGATTCCTTGTTCCTTGGCATAAATAAGTAAGTCCTCTTTAGGAAAAGTTAACAACGGTCGTACTAGCCTTCCGCCAGCAAAAGATTGCTTGGCTTTAATTCCGCCGGCACTTTGCAGGTTGCCTTCTCTAACCATTTTCATTAGCATCGTTTCGAGTTGGTCGTCACTGTGATGGGCGGTCATTAAAGTATCGTAATGATGCTCTTGAAGTACTTCTTTAAAAAATTGATAGCGAAACTTCCGAGCCGCTTCTTCCATACCACTAGTAGGCAAACTTTCCCAACGACGACAATAAAAGGCAAGTTTCTTTTCTGCACAGTATTTTCTTAAAAAATCCTCTTCTATTTGGGATTCTGGCCGTAATTGATGGTTGATATGGGCGATTCCAATCGTTACTCCTTGAGCTTGAACTTTTTCCATTAAATGTAAGAGCACCATGGAATCCACACCACCAGAAACGGCTAACAATACTCGACTTTGCGCCTGCCAAAATTGCTCTTTTTTTCCTAATTGAAAAAAAGCTTTTTCCAATGCTTCTGTCTCCATAGCTCGCCTCCTGTTTTCTACATAGCTATCCGTTACTTGATTGCCGTTGTATGTGCAAAAAAAGCGGGAAGGCTGTATTCAGACAGCATTCCCGCGGATGTTTTATTAATTACGGCGACCGCCACGGCCTCCCCGTTTGCCTTCTGTGTTTCGGCGTAAAGAAGAAAGACGATCATCGCTATCCTTCATAAAGGAACTCATCAATGAATCAAAGTCTTGTTTTGTGTCATTGCCAAAATTGCCCCGACCTTGGTGTTGATTGCCACCACGATTAAATGGCTTCTTACTCCCCCGATCGTTTGAGCGAGCTGGCCCTTTAGGATACTCTCGCTTTTCTTGCGGCTTGTCTTGGGCTTTTCGAATTGACAAACCAATTTTCCCGTCATTTCCTACAGTCGTAACGACCACCGTTACTTCGTCCCCAACTTTCAATACCTCGTTGATATCTTTCACATAGCCGTCAGAAACTTCACTGATATGAACCAAACCAGTTTTTCTGTCGCCTAAATCGACAAAAGCACCAAAATTTGTAATACCTGACACTTTTCCTTGAAGTTTTTCTCCTACTTCGATTGCCATAAAAAAAATGTTCCTCCTAGTATTGACTCTAAAATATTTACCCTACTTTTCAGTAGTAGTTGATGAAAGGGTGTCTTCCAAGGCTTTTTGAACCTCTTGATCTTGTGCTTCGCTGTTTTGAGTTTGTCCTGGTAATGGATAAAGCGTTTCTCCATCTTCAGAATAAAAGAACTTACTTCGGGCTAATTTAGCCACGTAGTCTTCGTCTTGCAGTTGTTCGACTTCCGTTTTAAGTTCCGCTACATTATCAGCAATCACTTTTTGATCAGCTAAAGCCTCTTTTTTGATTGATTCCAATTTCGTCACTTTCTGCTGATCTTGAAAAAGCTGGAAACCAACGAAACCAAAAATCAGTAGGGCGATTACAAAAAGCAGACCTAATCGTCGACGCCGAAAAATCGCTTGACGATGTTGTTGAATCATCGTAGCGGTTTGCTGCTTGGCAAAGTCAGTATCAATCTGGGTAATTTTTTCCTCTGGCCCTTGCATCATGAACGCAGATCTCCTTTTTTTATTGCTCTGAGCTGATTGTGATTCTTATTATACCAACTATAACTGGGGATGTCTAATGGAATTCTAGTCTTCATTGACCCGTTTTTCACTAATCACTTCGTACATTTTTTCTGCATCGTCTTTTTTCGTGGACTCGTGTAATTCGCGGATTTTCACTTCTAAGACCTTATTGCCAAATTGAATCGTCAATAAGTCTCCTACTTTCACACTGCTGCTGGATTTAGCCACTTTGCCGTTAATTTGGATTCGTCCTTTATCCGCTACTTCTTTGGCCACTTGACGACGTTTAATAATTCTTGAAATTTTTAAAAATTTGTCTAAGCGCATGTTATCTTACTCCTTCTTTCTGCCTAATTTTAATATTTTATCTCCTAATGGCAACATCAGCCATTCCCGAACCGTAAATAATTTACACCAAAGCGCAATTTTAAGAAATGCTCCCACGCCAAGTGCTACTCCAATTATAGCAAACAATAACGCATTTAAACGACCTAAAGCCGGATCCCACATTAATAGCAAAAGATCAAAGATAAACACTGCTACCATCATCGCCAGTGTACAAAGGAACAGTTTTGCAAGAAACTTTTCTTTTAAGAAATGATTAATTTCTCGATCAGTATGAAGAGCCAGGTAGACTAAGGTTACGCCCAAACCCAACAAAGTTGCACAACTAGCTCCTGAAGTTTGTAAGAAATAGGTGAAAGGCCACGTCACAACTAGCTTAGTCAACAATCCTAACAACGCCCCTCGTAATGGAATGCGAAAGTGATTCTGACTTTGGGCAATGCTTTGGTAGCCTTGGATGATTCCCATTTCAAAAATCGCCCCCACATATAACATCAAGGGAATCGTTCCTGCGGCATCTTTAAATAAAGCAAAATTAATCAATGGTAATAACAAAGCCAGTCCCGCTGATGCTGCCAGGGAAATGCTTGTAGTCAAGCGCATGTATATTTTAGCCGTTTGCTGAAAGCCTTCCTTGTTTTTTTGCATTAAATACTTGGTTAAAGCCGGTAAAAAAGTCGAACTTAACGCCCCCGCTACCACTAAGCCTAGTTGCACTAAGGGTTGCCCTCGGTCGTAAACCCCTTTGGTCACCCGAGCCACTTGGGGCAAAAGCCCGCTAGCATCTAAGGCATTAACGACAAAAAAAGAATCCACCAGTTGAAACAAAATCAACAGGCCACTGTAAACTGATACTAGCCCACCTTCTAATAAAAAGCGGCGAAACAAAGAATAATCCCAACTATCTCGCCAGTCAATCTGGTTTAAACCTAAAAGACTGCCTGTAATTTTTCTTTGATAAGACAACAAAATCAAAACGGCCACTATCCCGCCGCAAACGGCTCCGAACATGGCCACTGTCCCGGTTTGATAAATGCTTAAGCCCCAGTGAACAAAAGCAAAAGAAGCCAATAAAATCACTGCCACTCGCACTAGTTGCTCCCAAACTTGAGAAACGGCTGTAGGGGTCATAAGCAAATTTCCTTGAAAATTGCCTCGATAAAAAGACAGTATCGGCACAAAGAGAAAAGTCACGGAAACCACACGGATCAATGGCGCAAGTTTCGGATCCCCCATTAAATTGGCAATTACTCCCGCGCCTAAAAAAGTGAGTACAAACAAGAGAATCCCACTGAGCAAAACCATGGGAAACAAGCGATGAATTGCTTTGTGTTGAGCTTTGATTCCTTCTTGCTCTGCCACATACTTCGAAATAAATTGCGGCAAACCCGATAAAGCCAAAGTCATCGCCAAGCCATAGATGGGATAAACTTGCTGGTATACATAAAAGCCTTCATCCCCCACCAAGTTTTGAAATGGCACTCGGTAGACAGCACTTAACAGCTTGGCGGCAAAAGAAGCCATAGTTAATATAAAGGCTCCTTGCATGACTGTTTTCATTTTTGTTTGTGCCATTTTCTCACCGCCTTTTTCAATTCGTTCAAGCTGGATCAGTCTTTTTCAAGGCTTGGTATTTTTCTGCCCGTAACGCTTTGACAAACTCTTGAACTTCGTGGAGCCAAACAGCTTGCCCCATATTTTTCTCAATGGTTAAAATGATGCCCATCTTTTCTCGGTCCACGCCCATGGTTGCTTTTAGTTTCGTAGCCCCTAGCGCTTCAAAGAGTTGCTCCACGGAATAGAGCTTAGTCCCGGCTTTACTTAAAGTAAAACGAATTTTATCTCCTTGTTTGCGAATCACTTCTAAAAGAGCTCGATCTCCATCCATTTTAATTTGTCCAATGGTTAATAGGTGAGAAACTTCATCAGGGAATTCCCCGAAACGATCCAGTAAGTCATCTTGAATTTCATCCAACGTCTCTTCGGTTTCCATTTCCCGAATCCGTTTATAAATTTCGATTTTTTGCCGTTCGTCTTCAATGTAAGTCCCTGGCAAATACGCATCAATACCCAAGTCAATTTCCACAGAAGTCCGTTCGTTTTGGGTGTTTTTCCCTTGCTTGCGATCCACCGCTTCACTGAGCATTTGGGAGTACATATCAAACCCTACCGCATCAATAAAGCCGTGTTGTTGAGCCCCTAAAAGATTGCCCGCTCCTCGAATGGAAAGATCCCGCATAGCAATTTTAAAGCCTGAACCTAACTCGGTAAAATCTTTAATGGCTTGTAGGCGTTTTTCACTGACTTCATTTAAAACTTTTTGCGGTTCATACATAAAGTAGGCATAAGCCACTCGATTGCTTCGTCCTACACGCCCTCGCAATTGATACAACGTGGACAAGCCCATATAATCCGCATTTTCCACAAACAGCGTATTCACGTTGGGAATATCCACCCCGGTTTCAATAATCGTAGTGGTTACCAAAATATCATACATGCCTTCAATAAAGTCAAAGAGGGTATTTTCTAGTTGGATTTCCGTCATTTGCCCATGAGCAAAGGCAATTCGTGCTTCTGGTAAAAGGGCTTGAATTTCCTCTACTTTGCGCTCAATGGTTTCCACCCGATTGTATAAATAGAAAATTTGTCCCCCTCGAGCTAATTCTCGTTGCATCGCTTCACGTATGGCACCGGGATTTTTTTCCATAACATAGGTCTGAATAGGGTAACGGTTTTCTGGTGGTGTTTCAATCACCGATAAATCCCGCACTCCTAGCATGGACATATGCAATGTTCGAGGAATTGGTGTTGCCGTTAAAGTTAAAACATCTACTTGAGAACGCAATTGTTTCAAACGTTCTTTGTGTTTCACGCCAAAGCGTTGTTCTTCATCAATTACCAAAAGCCCCAAATCAGCAAACTGTACATCTTTAGAAAGCAGGCGATGCGTGCCGACTAAAATGTCTAATTGCCCGGTACGCAATTGTTCCAAAGTTTCTGTTTGTTGCTTTTTCGTACGGAAACGGCTCATCACGCCAATATTTACCGGAAAACCTTCAAAGCGATCCAACATGGTTTCGTAATGTTGTTGGGCCAAAATCGTAGTCGGGACTAAAAAAGCCACTTGTTTGTTTTCTTTGACTGCTTTAAAAGCAGCTCGTAATGCCACTTCCGTCTTCCCAAAGCCCACATCTCCCACTAATAAGCGATCCATGGGTTTGGCTTTTTCCATATCTCGTTTGATTTCAGCGGTACTTCGCAGTTGGTCATCGGTTTCACTGTAAGGAAAGGCATCTTCAAATTCCTTTTGATAAGCATCATCTGGCGCAAAGGCATAGCCCTTTTCTGATTCCCGTTTTGCGTAAAGCAAGATCAAATCATCGGCAATGTCTTCAATTTTCCCTGCAACTTTACGTTTGGTTTTGCTCCATTCGCTGCCACCCAGTTTATTAATTCGGGGCGTCTTTGATTCGGAAGCAACGTATTTTTGAATTAGGTTTAACTGGGTCACGGGAATAAAGAGCTTGTCATCGTTTTGGTAGAGGATGGTCAAGTAATCTTGATGCACCCCATCTACTTCCAAAGTCTGCATCCCGACAAATTTCCCAATCCCGTGATTAGCATGAACTACAAAATCTCCGGGTTTTAATTCGTTATAGCTCTTCAGCCGTTCGGCATTGGTGACATTTTGCCGGCGAGTGCGTTTGCGTTTAACTTGTTGGAAGATTTCTTTTTCCGTAACAACCACAAGATGATCTTGAGGCATTTCAAACCCATTTTGCAAACTGCCTTCAATAATTTGCGTCCGCCCCGTTAAAAGACGGTCAGGCTCTGTGATTACGCCATAAATATCGTGGTCACGAAAATCTTCTTCCAGTTTTTGAGCTCGTTCTTTGTCTCCTACTAAAAAGACCACCGTTTGACCTTGGTTTTCCCAACGCGTGACTTCCGTTTTCAACAGTCCCATTTGACTGAAGAATTGTTGCATCGGCCGATATTGTACGTTTAAAACAGAGTGAAACCGCAGATTGCCCATGCCTTTTTGGAACAACGCAAAAAAGGTAGTGACAAAGGATTCATTGCGGAAAAAATCATGGGCATTACTGCCAAAGCTTTGTTGAGAAAAGACCCGCAACTCACTGATTTTTTGGGTTTGCCACTCGGCTTCTTCTTTTTGAATTTCCCGGTCGGCTTCCATAATTCGGGCATAATCATCCACTACTAATAATGTCTCTTCCGGGAAGTAATCCACTAAACTGGTTTTTTCCGGATACAATAAATCCAAATAATATTGGGTGTTTTCGCCTGGGATTCCTTCTTCCCAGGAAGTGATCAACTGGCCAAAGTAATCTTCTAAAAAGCTACGGTCTACTGCTTCTTTCATGACCGCTAAGCGTTTTTCCAGCAGTTCTTGTAAACTAGTGGCGCCTTTTTGCAATTCTTCAGCAGTAAAGACTAGTTCTGTGGTGGGACTGATTACCGCTTCAGTGGCTTTTTCCAGAGAACGCTGATTTTCCACATCAAAGTAGCGCATAGAATCCACTTCAATATCAAAGAGTTCAATACGCAAAGGATAGTCCGCGGTAATCGGATAAATGTCTAAAATACTCCCCCGAATACTAAATTCTCCAGGTTTCATGATCATCTGTTGCCGCTCGTAGCCCATTAAGACTAATTTTTGTGGCAATGTTGCTAAGTCAATTTCACTGCCAATTTCCCAGTGAAACTGGGCTTTACGCCAGTTTGCTAAGGTAGGCAAATACTTGCGCACTGCCGCCAAGGGCAAGACAAAAATCCCTGGACGGCCACAACTTATGGCGTTCAAGGTTTGAATCCGTTCACTCCGGGCTTCCGGAGAGGCAAAGGCCATTTCTGCAGACAAGACTTCATCTACCGGGTAAGCATACACTTCATCGGTTAAATTGCGTAAGTCGTCTACCAGTTGATTCATATAATAAAGATTAGGCGTAATCACCAAAAGCGGTCGTTTTTCCTTTTGATAAGTCGCTACAATGGCCAATGTTTTGGCCGAGCCCGAAAGACCCGTGATTAATTGGCGCTTTTGCCCTTCTTTAATCTGCCGGTGCCACTGCTCAATTATCGGCATTTGGGCTGTCATTTGGAGTAAATCCATTGTTTCACCGCTTTCTAATTTTGCACGTTAAACTGATTCATCGCTTGGGTAAAGTCATGAGAGCCTAGTAAAAATTCACAGGCCTCCGTAGCTTTTTGCAAGCTTCCTTCTATTATAGGCAAGTCTTCTTTAGCAAAAGGACTTAAGACATGATTGACCACGGTCATTTTTTCTGGCGGGCGGCCGATACCGATTTTAATTCGTTTAAAGTCTTGACGACCAAGATGGCTAATAATGCTCTTCATGCCATTGTGTCCCCCCGCCGAGCCTTTTTCTCGCAGTCGCAATTTGCCTAATTCTAAATCCAAATCGTCATAAACTACTAGTAAATCCTCAGCTTCCAAGCCAAAGTAAGTCAACAATGGTCCTACTGCACGACCAGATTCATTCATAAAGGTTTGGGGTTTGACCAAAAGAACCTTCTCTCCATTGACAAAAAATTCAGCTACTTCCGCTTCAAAAGCATTGTTTTTAAAAGTTGCACCGAATTTTTCCGCCACGCGATCAACAGTCATAAAACCCACATTGTGTTTTGTCTTTTCATATTTCCGGCCAGGATTGCCCAGCCCTACTATCATTTTCATTTTTTTTGCTTCCTTTTCTTTTTTAACGGTTTACCTGAAAACAGCACAAAAGGCTGGAGAAAAATCTCCAGTCCTTAGACGCTTTTTTAAAATTATAGCACAGTCCTGCTAATTATAGGCAATGAAGACAAAAGCCTTTTCGTTTTTCTTAAGAAACCGGCAATGTGGGGCAAAGCGCTGAATTCCTCACTGGGGATAATGTAAGCCCCACCAAGGAGGAAACCTATTGTATCGAGGTTTAGACGCAATCATATTACATGACAAACCAGAAATGAAATGATACGATTGTTACGATAAATATGGATCTGAAAGGACGGAATAGCAATGACAAACACCAAGGAAACATTGAAAGATCATCAAAAGGTTATCCTTATTGGAGACGGCGCTGTAGGTTCTAGCTATGCCTTCGCTCTTGTCACTCAAAATATCGCCCAAGAAGTCGGGATTATTGACATCAATACTAAGAAAACAGAAGGCGACGCATTAGATTTAACGGATGCTCTAGCTTGGACATCACCTAAAAAAATCTATGCCGCAAGCTATGATGACTGTCACGATGCTGACCTTGTCGTAATCACAGCGGGTGCCCCACAAAAACCTGGCGAAACTCGTTTAGACTTAGTTCACAAAAACTTGAAAATCAACCGCGAAGTCGTTCACAGTGTTGTAGCTTCTGGTTTTAAAGGAATCTTCTTAGTAGCTGCTAACCCAGTAGATATCTTGACTTACTCTACTTGGAAATTCTCTGGCTTCCCTAAAGAACGGGTCTTAGGCTCTGGTACTTCTTTAGACTCTGCTCGTTTCCGTCAAAAAATCGCTGAAATGGTCGGCGTAGATGCCCGTAACGTCCATGCTTACATCTTAGGAGAACACGGGGATTCTGAATTCCCAGTTTGGTCTCATGCCAATGTGGGCGGCTTACAAATTTATGAATGGGTTAAGAACAATCCAGATGTGGATGAAGAAGCTATGGTTAACCTCTTCTTTAGCGTACGAGATGCGGCTTACGAAATCATTGACCGAAAAGGTGCTACCTTCTACGGGATTGCCGTTGCATTAGCTCGAATTACTCGTGCCATCTTAAACGATGAAGATGCGATTTTCCCAGTATCCGTCTACATGGATGACAAATACGGTCAAAACGATATTTATATCGGTGCTCCTGCTGTGGTCAATGCCCAAGGTGTGAAAGCCGTTATTGAAATTCCACTAAGCGATTCTGAACAAGATCGGATGAACGCTTCTGCGAAAGAATTGAAAGCTGTCTTAACGGAAGCTTTTGAAAAATTAGAAGCTGAAGACGCAGCTGGCAAATAAGCCACCGTTGATGCAAAAAAACGAGTCCTAACTTAGGGCTCGTTTTTTTGCATAAAAGGCTCCTATTTATTAGAGATTCTTAAAAAAATGTATTTCTTAAAACCTGTGGCTAGTATTTTAACCAAATCGTGCTATCATGGTTCTAAACTGGTAAAATTGTCCCTATACTTACTTTTAATATTTTTACATAAGGAGCTTACAATATGTCTCGTACATCTCGTCATCATAAATCCGGGAAAAAGAAGTACATCTTAATTGCCGTCCTCTTAGCAG
>NZ_JBCOJC010000045.1:0-4546 GCF_040925905.1 Enterococcus sp. 2201sp1_2201st1_C11_2201SCRN_220225 | reverse complement strand
GCACAAACCAACTTCACCATTACCGATAACGGGACGGAGTGGAAAAAGGTTTCCCTAGCGGACTTAGGGATGAAAACGGACTTTTCCAAAGAGTTAGATAATCTCTTAGGGGATCAAAACCAATGGGGTTGGGGAATGGCTTACGTCTTTACCAGCAATAGTAGCGATGTCAACGGCTTAACCCTGGATGAAGCCCAGCTAGATGCTGCGGCAGCCAACATCCAAACCGAACTAAACACCTTAAACGAAAGCCGCACCAAAACTGCCGACGCTACCTTAACCAAAGGCCCAACTGGTTTTACCATTACCCCAGAAGTGAACGGGAATTCCGTTAATGTGGACCAGGTTATTAAAGACTTAAAAGCTTTTGTGGCAAAAGATCAGTTCACCTTAGATTTGATGGACTATACAGAAAAACCAACTGTTCTTTCCACCGATGCAACATTACAAGAACAAATGAACCAGCTTAATCAAATCGCCCAAATTCAGGGCAATTACACCATTAACGGCGAAACTTTCCAAATCCCAACAGAAACAATCTCTGGCTGGTTAACTTATACAGATGGCAAAGTTTCATTAGACCGGGAACAAGTCAAAGCCTATGTCACTTCTCTTGGTGAAAAATACAACACGAGTACCAATGCTACGAAATTTAACAGTACCAAACGAGGAGAAGTCAGCGTCCCAGCAGGAACTTATAGTTGGACCATTCAGCCAGATAGCGAAACCGATGCTTTAATGGAAGCCATTCTAGCTGGCGCACCCTTTACCCGCACGCCAATAACTGCCGGCAGTGCCGCTGCAGATACGCCATTAATTGGCAATACCTATATTGAAGTTGACCTACAAAATCAACACATGTGGTACTACAAAGACGGTGCGGTGGCTCTAGAAACCGATGTCGTAACCGGTAAACCAAAATCTGCTACTCCTCCTGGCGTGAACTACATTTGGGAAAAGAAAACCAATGAAACGTTAAAAGGGAAAAATGATGATGGTACGGATTATGCCTCTCCTGTTGCCTACTGGTTACCAATTGACTGGACCGGCGTAGGAATTCACGATTCTGATTGGCAACCGGCATACGGTGGTGACCTCTACTTGACCAATGGCTCCCACGGCTGTGTGAACACACCGCCAGATGTGATGAAGACATTATATGAAGCAGTGGAAGTCGGGACCCCCGTCCTAGTTTTCTAATTCATAATTGACTAATGGAGCAGCTTAGGCTGTTCCTTTTTTATAGACTAAGCTATTTTTGATTTACTAGCATTTGATTGCTTTTGCCAGGTACTCCGTTACTAAAAACCCGAGACCTGTTTAGTTTTTGGACTAAATAGGTCTCGGGTTTATTTTATTTATTAATGACCAATCTTCTTGTGTAGACTGCTTGACCTGAGTGCATCACAGCATCATCAATAATCGAAACCAGCCGTACTTGACGCGTGACAGGTACTTCCCATGAATCATCCACCACATCTTGTAAACTGCTCTCGTCTAGATTCAACAAATATTCCTCGGCTAAGCTTATGCTCGCTTCCAAATACGCCGACAGAATACTTTTATCGGAAACAACGACTTTCGCCGCTTCTTCTGGGGTATGGTGCCACTCCTCGGTATCATCAGGTAAATCCAAAGCAAAGCGAGCACTCCATTTGTTTTGCCATAAAGATTCACTGTTCTTTAACTGAGAAATTTGTAAGTCCAATTCCCGGGCAGTATGCCACATGAGCCAAGTCACCGATTTGATTAACGGATGAGGCATTTGGTTGGCCTCAGTGACCGTCATTTGCCCTAATGTTTCTTCCAAGCGTTCTTGAGCCCGAAGCAATGTGTCCCGGGATAATTCCATAGCGTTCATCGCAATTCTCCTTTCAAGCGGGTTCTTGATTCTTTAACGTAATCACTAAAACCACAACTAACAGCAAAGACACACACCAAATGGCGCGGCCTTTAAACAAAGGGGCTGACAAGGCACTGAGAATGGCGCCAGTGAAAAAACCTACTACTATGGTAGAAGTGTATTTGATTTTAAAAGACGCTGTGGGATCCTTAGTAAAAAAATGGGCATAGGCGTAATCGGCAATCGAGCGCAAGTTCCCCGAAGTCATAGTAGTGGCATAGGGCAATCCCGCTAACCTACGATAAGTAGCATATTGAATGGCCGCAAAAAAAGCCAAGGCAGAATTAATCACCAAATTACTGGTAGACTCCGAAAAAAGACCTACAAAAAAAATACCTATTAATTCGATAACCACCGCCACATTTTGCCAAATAAACAAGCGATTTTTCGGAAATTGGTGCTTTAACAAATTGGTCATAAAGATTCCAATCAAAAACATGATAATCGGCACTAAGTAGCGCACAATCTCATGAAACTCTCCTTGGGCCACACTGACCCCCATTAGGATTACATTACCAGACTGCATGCTCGCAAAAACTTCTCCGTGAAACAAATAGGTGTAGACATCCAAAAAGCCCCCAGCCATGGCCAATAAAATGCCAATGGGCAAGCTCTCGTGGATTACGACCCGTTGATCAACAAACTTCGGCATTCTCACAAAATTACTCCTCTAAACTCGTATAAACTTCAGAAACATCGTCATCGTCTTCCAGTTTATCAATTAAAACTTGTAATTGTTCTCTTTGTTCTGCTGTCACTTTAGTAGTAGTACTTGGCAACATGGTCAGCTCCGCTTGTGCTAAGGTAAAACCGTCAGCGGTCAATTGATCTCGCACCGCGGTAAAATCTTCTGGAGCGGTATAGATTTCAAAGACTTCTGGTGAGGTTAACATGTCTTCTGCCCCTGCTTCAATAATATCTTCCAGCATCCTATCCTCGTCTACTTCAAGACCAGCTCGTTCAATGGCAAGATAACCTCGACGCTCAAACATATAACTTACGGAACCAGTTTCTCCTAAGTTACCACCATTGCGGGTAAACGCAACCCGCACATTTGTCGCCGTCCGATTCCGGTTATCCGTTAAAGCGTGTACTAAAATCGCCACCCCACCAGGACCATAGCCTTCGTAGCTCACTTCATCATAGTTGGCTCCTTCTGTGGTACTAGTAGCTTTTTTAATCGCCCGTTCTACATTGTCATTGGGCATATTGGCCGATTTCGCCTTATCCATAACGAGGCGCAAAGCCGGATTTGTATCTGGATCTGGACCACTGGCTTTAGCCGCCATATAGATTTCTCGAGACAGCTTTTGAAAAATCTTCCCCCGTTTTGCATCTTGTGCATTTTTTCGTCCTTGAATATTATTCCATTTACTATGTCCTGACATACGACATCCTCCTTATTCCATTCATACATGGTTTCTACTTCATTTTAGAACAAGCCTTTCAAAAAGCCCAAGAAAAAACCTTTCTCAGTACTATTTCAGCGCAATCGTCGCCCTTTCACTACAAAAATCAGTAAAATCAATAGAACCGCCGTAAGTGCCCCAGCTGAATCCAACATCACATCTTCAAATAAAGGAGTGCGACCGCCAGTAAGTTGTTGATGAAATTCATCCATCCCCGCATAACCTGTGGCAGACAGCCAAGCAAAAAAGCCGGCCCACCAGAAATTCTTCTGCTTATAGTACAGCCCTAAACAAAAACTGCCTCCCATCATAAAGTAAGTAACAAAATGGGCTCCTTTGCGAATAAAGAACTCCACAAATTTGCTATAACCTAAAGAGGCTATCGATACCTGACTACCTGCATATTCAAACTGAATGGCAGATAATGGCTGTCTTAAAGGTTCTGATTTAAGCACACGCTGAATCAACCCGATTTGAGACTGCTCTTCATAAGTTTGTGACGAACTAATAAACAAAATCACCATAATTAAAATACCAATGGCAAAATAAAAATTAGGCTGCTTCCACATTTTTTTCACAGTTTTCACCTCTTGTTTATCTTATCACGTTTCCTTAAGGGGACAAGCTCTTTTCAGGAAGTTTTCATAAAGAGTCAAAAAAAAGACCAGCGAACAAGTCGCTGGTCGAAAGCTTTCGTTTTATTACATAGATACGGCAAAGCTTGGACGATAGTAAGAGTAAGAAGAAACTTTTACAGATTCGCCAGGTTGTGGTGCGTGGATGTATTGGCCACCACCTAAAGCAATGGCTACGTGGTAAGAACCACCAGGTGAACCCCAGAATAATAAGTCGCCAGCTTTGGCAGCATTAACGCTAATCACGGGTCCATTACCTTCTTGAGCAGTAGTTACCCGACCAATTTCCCGGCCGTATGCTTCACGATACACATAAGAAGTAAAACCAGAACAGTCAAAACCACTTGGAGTAGAACCACCCCATACATATGGTGTACCAATGTATTTATAAGCAGTCGCAATCAAGTCCCCGCCAGTTGAAGGAGTGCTTGGTGCTGGTGTTTCAACAACCGGTGCTTCTGGTGTACTTGGTGTCGGTGTTTCAACAGCTGGTGTTTCTGGCGTACTTGGTGTCGGTGTACTTGGCGTTGGCGTTTCAACAACTGGTGTTTCTGGTGTTGTTGAACTTGGTGTTTCTACTTCCGTACTTGGTGTAGTAG
>NZ_JBCOJC010000044.1:7728-19330 GCF_040925905.1 Enterococcus sp. 2201sp1_2201st1_C11_2201SCRN_220225 | reverse complement strand
CCGAACACAGAAGTTAAGCTTCTTAGCGCCGATTGTAGTGAAGGGTTTCCCTTTGTGAGAGTAGGACGTCGCCACGCTGTTTTTTTCGATATGGGGGTTTAGCTCAGCTGGGAGAGCATCTGCCTTACAAGCAGAGGGTCAGCGGTTCGAACCCGTTAACCCCCATACGAGCCGTTAGCTCAGTTGGTAGAGCATCTGACTTTTAATCAGAGGGTCACAGGTTCAAGCCCTGTACGGCTCATTGTAATTGCGGGTGTGGCGGAATTGGCAGACGCACTAGATTTAGGATCTAGCGCCTTTTGGCGTGGGGGTTCAAGTCCCTTCACCCGCATCAAGCCGGCTTAGCTCAGTTGGTAGAGCATCTGATTTGTAATCAGAGGGTCGAGGGTTCAAATCCTTTAGCCGGCATCACCAACACGCGGAAATAGCTCAGTGGTAGAGCACCACCTTGCCAAGGTGGGGGTCGCGGGTTCGAACCCCGTTTTCCGCTTTTATGCTTTGTCACCCGCCGGGGTGGCGGAACTGGCAGACGCACAGGACTTAAAATCCTGCGGTGAGTGATCACCGTACCGGTTCGATTCCGGTCCTCGGCATTAATTAAATATTGCGCCCATAGCTCAACTGGATAGAGTGTTTGACTACGGATCAAAAGGTTAGGGGTTCGACTCCTCTTGGGCGCGTAGTCTTTTTTTATACCCTCGGGAAGTAGCTCAGCTTGGTAGAGCACTTGGTTTGGGACCAAGGGGTCGCAGGTTCGAATCCTGTCTTCCCGATTATATTATGTGGAAACCTCGAAGTAGAAATACTTTGAGGTTTTTTGTGTATAGCAACAACTGAAAAAGTGTGTTATACTTTGAAAAATTGAATAGCGAAACATTTGGGGTGCTAGTTAGCTGAGATTATACCCATTGAACCTGATGCAGTTAGGACTGACGCAGGAAAATGTCTATGGATTACAACCTTTTTAGGCTTATTTATGCACGCAATCAGCAAAGATGATTACGTGCATTTTTAAATTTAGAGAGGATCTTTAGCCCCACTTGTTTGCTTCTAAACAAGTGGGGCTTTTTGATTTTTAGTGGCTGTTGGTTAAAGAATAGGAGGAAATGATGGTTACTTTTACGGAAAAAGCAAGGAAGATAGCTGATCCTTATTGGCAGGGAAGTTTTACCCATGATTTTGTGACGCAATTACAAGCTGGCACTTTAGATAAAGGTGTTTTTCGCTATTATTTATTGCAAGATCGCTATTATTTGGAACATTTTAGTAAACTCTATGATTTGATTGCCCAGAAGACAGAAAATAGTGAGATTCGGCAATTGATGAAAGAAAATAGCCAAAACTTGGCAGAAGGAGAATTATTTATTCGTAAGGAGTTTTTCCAGGAATTGGCAATTACCCCAGAGGAGATTAGGGATACTGCAATTGCTCCCACGGCTTATCACTACATCTCTCATTTGTATCGTCAACTGGCAGAAGGCGATGTAGTAGCTGCCTGCGCCGGAATGTTGCCTTGTCCGTGGTTGTATCAGGAAATCGGCACCAAATTAGTGACCCTCGGCTCCCCGGAACCGCTATACCAACGCTGGATTGCTACTTATGCCACAGAAGCTGGGGCGCAACAGCTACAGCGGGAACGGGAAATTTTAGACCGTTTGGCATCAGCGTCTACTCACCTTCAACAAGAAAAGATGCTCCAAGCTTTTTTGATCAGCAGTCAAATGGAATATCAGTTTTGGGAAATGGCCATGACCTTGGAATCCTGGCCTCAAGGAGTGAACAATGGAAAGAAATAAACTGCAAAAACTTACAGCAGTGGCGATTATGATTGCTTTAGATGTGGTTTTATCGCCTCTCATGCGCATTGAAGGGATGGCGCCTATGTCTAGCGTCATGAATGTTTTAGCTGGGGTTTTATTAGGTCCCGTTTACGCTGTGATTATGGCGACAGTCTGTGGTATGATTCGCATGACGATGTTGGGAATTCCCCCGTTAGCTTTAACCGGCTCAGTGTTTGGGGCACTATTGGCCGGAGTGGGTTATCGATGGGGCGGAGGTTTTATTTGGGCCATGGTAGGAGAAGTCATCGGTACGGGAATAATTGGTTCGTTATGTTCTTATCCGGTGATGGTCTGGTTTACTGGCAGCAGTCAAGGGCTATACTGGTTTATCTATACACCTCGCTTTATTGGGGCTACTTTAATCGGTGGTACCATGGGGCTAATGGTGTTGTATAAACTCAAGAGGTTGTCAGTCTTTAAACGAGTACAGGAACTTTTTAGGAGGGAGAATCATGTCAGATTATCAACGTTTATTAGCAGAAATTAAGGTGGCTTTGCCCTTGAAAAAAGTTCCCTTAGTTCATTGTATTACCAACGAAATTACCTGTGAGACCATGGCGAATGCTTTGCTTTATGTGAATGGCAAACCATTAATGGCAGATGACCCCCGGGAATTTCCGGAATTTTTTGCTCAAAATGATAGTCTGTTATTAAATCTGGGGCATATCTCACCGGAAAAAGTGACAGCTTTAGTGGCAGGGGCTACATTTGCCCAACAGACGAAGACGCCGGCTGTTTTGGATTTAGTGGGGGTTTCGGCGACTAAATTGCGCTATGACTTGGCTTGGGAAATCATTAAAAAACAACCTGCTGTGATTAAAGGCAATCTTTCAGAAATGCGAGCCTTTTGTGGATTAGCCAGTAGAGCGCGGGGAGTGGACGCAAGTTTTGAGGACCAGACCCCTATGGCTTTGGCTGAATTAAAAACCGTAATGGAAAAAGTAGCTCGTCAGTATCAAGTCGTATTACTAGCTACGGGACCCACTGATTTAGTCGTTGCTTCTGAGAGTTCTTATACTTTAAGCAATGGTGTCCCACAATTGGACCGCTTTACCGGCAGTGGCGATTTATTAGGGGCGATAATTGCAGCGTTGTTAGGCTCTGGAGTGAGTGCATTAGCCAGTGCAGTGACAGGAGTTAGCTATTTAAATCTTTGTGGAGAACAGGCAAAGGAAGCTTTGGGATTAGGAGCTTTTCGCAGTGAAACGTTGAATCAGCTTTCGTTATTAATGGATACAAAGTGGTGGCAACAGATTAGGAGGCAACCTAGTGAAACAGATTGATTATTCGTTGTATTTAGTAACAGAGCGGTATGATTATTCTCAAGAGCGTTTTTTAGAGATTATAGAAGAAGCGTGTCAAGCCGGGGTGACGGTGGTTCAGCTACGAGAAAAAACGGCAACTACCCGAGCTTTTTATGAATTGGCATTGAAAGTAAAGAAAATCACAGAAGCTTATGAAATCCCTTTGATCATCAATGACCGTTTGGATATTTGTCTGGCAGTAGAGGCGGACGGGTTACATATCGGCGACGATGAATTGCCAGTGGCGGTTTGCCGTAAACTTTTGGGACCGGACAAAATTCTGGGGGTTTCTGCCAAGACCATAGCCCGCAGTCAAGAAGCCTGTGATGCGGGGGCGGATTATTTAGGTGTCGGTGCCATGTTTCCTACTCAAACCAAAGCAACCCCAGTGACAAGTTTTGCTACTTTAACAGAGATTAGTAAGGCGGTGTCTTTACCAGTGGTGGCTATTGGCGGGATTAAAGAAACCAATTTGAATCAATTTCAAAATGTGGGGATTCAAGGGATTTGTATGGTGTCAGAAATTATGCAGGCAAAGGATGTAGCTGCAAAAGTTCGTCAGTTGAAAAGTAACATTCAAGAATTGCTGGGATAACCCATGGCAATTCGTCAGGATAAACAGAAAGTAAGTAAAAAATTTATGAATAATTATTGACTTTTCAGACAATTCCTCGTACAATTTAACACAACCTCATATATTTAAGACGAAGACAAGAAGAGTAGCAGTCTGGTAGTTGTTTAGAGAGCCTTTGGTTGGTGGAAAAAGGTCGGTAGCAGGCGGTGAAACACATCTTGGAGTTGCCCTTCTGAATAAAGTAGGAAGAGCCGGGTTAGCCCGATAGCGCTGCGGTCATTGTTTGATGACTCGTTGAGATTTCCGTTTGCGAAAATGGAAATAAAAAAAGGTGGAACCACGTTATTGACGTCCTTTGGTAGGAGTACCAAAGGGCTTTTTTTTATATTTTTTTAAGGATTTTATGGGGATAAAGAATTAGGAGGGGCGACATGGAGCTGAAAGATAAGATTTTACGAAAAGAAGAAAGAATTGCCTTGCAACTACGAGAGCTGTATGAAGAGGCAGGTTATCAGTTTTTGCGCTTGGCTAGTTTTGAGGATTACCGCTTTTATTTGGAGCAAAAAAACTTTTTATCTGGGGGCGACGTGATTAAGTTTACCGGAAGTGACGGTCGCCTATTGGCTTTAAATCCCGATGTGACTTTATCCATTGTGAAAAACACGCCTTCTGGAGCCAGTCGCCAAGTTTATTACAATGAAAATGTCTACCGTCATATTCGCAAATCCGATGAATATCGACAAATCAACCAAGTGGGTATTGAAGTCTTAGGGGAGGTGGACCAAGAAACCGAGCTAAAAGTGGTCTTGTTGGCACTACAATCGCTAGCAAAGATCGGTCCCGGAAAACTGGAACTCTCCCACAGCGGTTTGATTACGGCGATTTTAGATTTGTTTAGCACACCGTTACGGGGAAAAGTTTTTACTCGTATTAAAAATAAAAATTTACCGGAACTAGCTCAACTGGCACTGGAAGATGGTGTAGCAAAAGAGCGAATTGAGCAGATGATCGCCATGATGAAGCTTTCAGGAGATTTGTTTACTATGCTGCCTCAAGTAGAGAGTGTGGTGGCAGACTGGCCGGCAGCCCAAAAAGCGGTAGCCGAATTAGCTCAAGTAGTTCAGTCCTTACAAGAAGTCGCATTGCCTGAAAAAGTGCAATTGCTCTTTGATCTCTCCACTGTAAATGATACCAATTATTACAGCGGCTTGATTTTGCAAGGGTTTATTGAAAACATTCCTCAAGCTTTGCTCTTTGGCGGGCGATATGATGGCTTGTTGAAAGCATTGGATAAAAGCCAACAAGCCATTGGTTTTGGGATTCATTTGGATATGTTAGAGCGTTGTCCTGATAAACCGGAAAGCAAAGCAACACCGTGGTTAAATGTTGCCTTACCTAAAGGCCGGATGGGACAAGCTGTCTACGAATTGTTCCGGGATGCGAAGTTGGTGTCAGGAAATTTATTAGATGATTCTCGGAAACTGGTCTTTGAAGATAAAAACAAGCAGATGCGCTTTTTCTTAGTCAAACCTAGTGATGTGGCCAGCTATGTGGAACACGGAGCAGCGGATATCGGCATTGTGGGTCGGGATATCTTATTAGAGACGAAGGCGGATGTGATTGATCTGTTGAAATTTGAGTTAGGAAAATGTCGCATTGCCGTAGCGGGGCCGAAGAATTTTGTAGTAGATGGCACTAGGCCGCTGCGAGTAGCTACTAAGTATCCCAATATTACCCGAAAATATTTTGCCAATCGCAGTCAGCCAGTGGATTTAATTTATTTAAATGGTTCTATAGAACTGGCACCGATTGTAGGCTTGTCTGATGTGATTGTAGATATTGTGGAGACAGGAAATACATTGCGGGAAAATGACTTAGCAGTTTTGGAAGAAATTGATACTTCCAGCGCCCGATTAATTGTTAATCGCGCAAGCTGGCGTTTTAAAAAGACGGCTATTATTGAAGTGGTGGAGAAAGTGAGTGAAACCAAATGATTCCAATTATTGAAGCAAAAAAGCAAAAGATCAGTGAGTTAGTAAAAACCAATACGGCAGAAACCAGTGATTATGCCAGTGTAGTCCAAGAGATTTTAGATAGAGTAAAAGCAAAAGGGGATGCTGCATTAATTGATTATTCCGCTAAATTTGATGGCGCTGTAATCAGTGAATTGCGGGTTTCAGACGCAGAAATTGCCACAGCACTAGAGCAAGTAGACCCAGAATTTTTACGAGTTTTAAAAGTTGCCAAAAGAAATATTAGTGAATTTCACGAAAAACAAGTTTCCCAAGGCTTTATGATGACGAGAAAAGGTGCGGTCATGGGGCAACGGGTGATTCCTTTAGCGAAAGTGGGGGTGTATGTTCCCGGCGGTACGGCCGCCTATCCTTCCACCGTTTTAATGAACGTGATTCCCGCAAAAATTGCCGGCGTGAAAAAAATCGTTTTAGTAACACCTCCGTTAAAAGACGGCAGCGTTAATCCGGCAATTTTAGCGGCTGCTAGCATTGCGGGAGTGGATGAAATCTATCGCGTTGGGGGCGCTCAAGCTGTGGCAGCCTTAGCTTACGGCACTGAATCGGTACCAAAAGTGGACAAGATTGTCGGACCAGGAAATATCTATGTAGCTGCGGCCAAACGTTTAGTCTACGGCACTGTGGATATTGATATGATTGCCGGCCCCAGTGATGTCTTAATTGTAGCGGATGCTAGTGCTAAGGCGGATCACTTAGCCGCTGATTTGTTGGCGCAAGCAGAGCATGATGTAAATGCCCAAGCCATTTTAGTGACCACCGATCCTAAGTTAGCCGAAGCTACCGCTAAAGAAGTCGCTTCTCAAACAGCTCGCTTGCCACGGCGAGAGATTATTGAACAATCCATTGCTAAAAACGGCAAGATTATTTTAGTGGAAAATTTGGCAGAAGCACTGCAAATCGCCAATGAAATTGCACCAGAACACTTGGAATTAGCCGTCGCTGATCCTTTTACTTGGTTGGATCAAGTGGAAAATGCCGGCTCGGTTTTCTTAGGACACAACACGCCAGAAGTTCTAGGGGATTATTTAGCGGGACCGAACCATACCTTGCCTACTGAAAGCACTGCCCGCTTTTATTCGCCGCTATCTGTCGCTGATTTTGTGAAGCATTCTCAGTATTTGTACTATGGGGAGGCGGCGATGAAAGCCGTGGCGGATGATGTGATTTTATTTGCAGAAACGGAAGGTTTAGGGGGCCACGCTAATTCCATTCGTCTGCGGAAAGGGGAGTAGTTCATGAAGTTTTTAGATTTCCGCATTGCAAATTTAGACCCTTATGTCCCGGGAGAGCAACCCCAGACTAGTGGTTTTATTAAATTAAACACCAATGAAAGTGCCTATCCCCCAGCGCCAAAAGTGGTGGAAGCTGCAGGACAAGCTGCGGGCAACTTGCAGCTGTATCCAGACCCTACGCTAAGTAACGTAAGCCAAGAGCTGGCAGATTATTTAGCAGTGGAGCCAGACCAGCTTTTTCTGGGCAATGGCAGTGATGAAATCTTGGCCTTTTGCTTTCAGTCATTAATGGGCCAAGGAGTAGCGTTTCCTAAGATTAGTTATGGCTTTTACAGCGTTTTTGCCAAACTTTATGGCCTGACCACCAGGGTGATTCCCTTAAATGCCGATTTATCCATAAATTTAGCGGATTATCAGGATTTGACGGAAACCATTGTCATAGCGAATCCCAATGCACCAACGAGTTTAGGCTTACCTGCTGAAGCCATTTTACAACTGGTACAAGCACAGCCGGAGCGATTGGTGATTGTGGATGAAGCTTATGTGGAGTTTGGTGGCGAATCCTTAGTACCTTACGTAAAAGAGTATGCCAATCTCTTAGTAGTAGGCACTTTTTCCAAATCTTGGCAATTGGCAGGGGCCCGGCTTGGTTATGCAGTGGCTCAACCAGCTTTAATTGAAATTTTGCAGCGAATGAAATACAGCTTTAATCCATATAGTGTTAACTCTATGACGGCTGCTTGTGGCTTAGCTGCCTTACAATCCCGGGATTATCATGAAAAATGTTTAAACGAAACAATAGCAACTCGCACTTGGAGCAAGAAAGCTTTGGAAAAATTAGGCTTTGAAGTTTTGGATTCTCAGACCAATTTTCTTTTTGTAAAAGGGCCGGTGTCCGGGGCGATTCTTTATCCGGCGTTAAAAGAACGGAAAATTTTAGTCCGCTGGTTTAATCAGCCAGAAATCAAAGATTATTTACGAATTACCATTGGCACTAGAAGTCAAATGGATACCTTAGTATCCACGTTAAAAGAGTTATTGTCATAAAAGGGAGGAAAGACGATGCGTCAAACAGAGATTACCCGCAATACAACAGAAACGAAGATTACTTGTAAGTTAAATATCGACGGTAGCGGTCAGCATAAGATTCAAACGAAAATTGGTTTTTTAGACCATATGTTGGAACTCTTTACCCGCCACGGCCGTTTTGATTTGGAACTAATCTGTGATGGGGATGTGGAAGTAGACGGACACCATACCGCAGAGGATGTCGCAATTGTCATTGGTCGGGCATTTTCAAAATGTCTAGGGGATCGTCGGGGGATTATTCGCTATGGCAGTATGCTGTTGCCTATGGATGAAGCGTTGATTTTAGCGGCATTGGATATTAGTGGCCGGGGGATTGCTTGTTTGCAACTGGAAATTCCCGCTGCTCAAATCGGTGGCTTTGATACGGAATTAGTGGAGGAATTTTTCATCGCTTTTGCAAGAGAGCTTGGGGCAGCGATTCATTTGCAACAGCTGGCTGGTAAAAATAGCCACCATATTGTGGAAGGGTGTTTTAAAGGTTTTGGCCGAGCATTGGCTCAAGCGGTGGCGATTAATTTGGCAGCGCCAGAGGAGATTCCCTCAACGAAGGGGACGATTTTATAAGAAGGGAGTCTAGCAGATGATTGCAATTGTGGATTATGGTGTGGGCAATTTATTTAGTTTAAGCAGTTCTTTACAGGCATTAGGCTTAGCCAGTGAAATTACTGGTGATGTGGCCCGTTTAAAAGCGGCAGATCAAGTGATTTTACCGGGAGTAGGAGCTTTTGGAGATGCCTTAGAAAAATTACAAGCAACAGGGCTTGATGTAGTTTTAAAAGATTTGGCCGCTACTGGTAAGCCTTTATTAGGGATTTGTTTAGGGATGCAGTTGTTGTTTGATTCTAGTGAGGAGTTTGGCAATCATCAAGGATTAGGTTTAATTCCCGGTCGCATTGTTTCCATGAAAGAAAGTTTTGATAAAGAAGGTATCCAGCTCAAAGTACCCCATATTGGCTGGAATCCCATTAGGATTAAACAGGAAAATCCGTTGTTGAAATACGTGAACGACCAAGATCAGTTTTATTATGTTCATAGTTTTTACGCCACAGATTGTGAAGAAAACTTAGTCGCTACGAGTGACTATGGGGTGGAAATCACTGGCATTGTAGCAAAAGACAATGTTTATGGAACTCAGTTTCATCCAGAAAAAAGCGGCAAGGTGGGACTTGCCTTGTTACGAGCATTTGGGGAGGTTAGGGCATGATTATTTTACCAGCGATTGATTTATTAGACCAAAAAGTGGTGCGTCTTTATCAAGGAGACTATGACCAGCAGCAAGTTTTCGGGGATGATCCGGTGGCTTTTGCTAAAAGTTTCCAAGAAAAAGGTGCCACCCATCTCCATTTGGTAGATTTAAATGGCGCCAAAGCAGGAACCAAGGTTCATTTTGAAATTGTCCGTCAAATCGTTGCCGCGACAGATTTTTTTGTGGAATTAGGCGGTGGCATTCGCAGTGAGCAAGATATTTATGAAGTGCTGGACATTGGGGTGAAGCGAGTAATTTTAGGCACCATTGCCCAAAAAGATCCAGCTTTCACTCAAGCTATGCTGAAAAAATACGGCAATCAAATTGCGGTAGGGGTCGATGCTAGAGCGGGGATGGTGGCGGTGGAAGGCTGGTTGGAGACCACTACTACGCGAGCGGATGATTTTTGCCAGCAATTAGGGGAGTGGGGCTGTTCCACGATTATCTTTACGGATATTGCGAAAGATGGTACCGGCAAGGGCATTGATGCCAAACTCTACCAACAGTTAAACAAGTTAGGTCTTGATATCGTGGCTTCTGGTGGGGTGACTACATTGGCTGATTTAGAAGCACTAGCCGAGGTGAATACTTATGGGGCCATTGTGGGTAAAGCGCTGTACAGTGGTCAATTAGCCTTGGAAGACTGTCTTGCTGTGGCAAAAGGAGGGGCATCATGATTTCGAAACGGATTATTCCTTGTTTAGACGTACGAGACGGTCGCGTAGTCAAAGGGGTCAATTTTGAAGGCGTAAAAGATGTGGCTGATCCGGTTGCCATGGCGAAAAAATACAATGAAGCAGGCGCTGATGAATTGGTTTTTTATGATATTACCGCCTCTTCTGAAGCCAGAGGAATCTTTACGGATATTTTAAAAGCGGTAGCTGCCCAAGTTTTTATCCCTTTAACAGTCGGTGGCGGGATTAATACCATCGAGGATTTTGACCGAGTGTTAAAATGTGGTGCTGATAAAGTCAGCGTTAATTCTGGAGCGGTGCGTAATCCTCAGCTTATTCAAGAAGGTGCGTTGCGATACGGCTCTCAATGTGTAGTCTTGTCCGTGGATATTAAACGGGTGGGGGAAGCTTGGCACGTCTTTACCAAAGGAGGCCGGGAAGATACTGGGCTGGACGCTTTGGAGTGGATTGTTCAAGGAGAAACATTAGGCGCTGGGGAATTGGTAATCAATAGTATGGATACTGACGGCGTGAAAAATGGGTTTGATTTGTCTTTATTGCAAGCTGTAGCTGAGGTGACGAGTTTGCCGATTATTGCTTCTGGAGGCGCCGGGAAAAAGGCCGATTTTAAAGCTTTATTCGAAAATCCTCAGATAGATGCAGGCTTAGCTGCATCTATTTTCCACTATGATGAAATTCCTATTCCCGTCTTAAAGAAATACTTAAAAGACCAAGGCATTCCTGTGCGTTTGTAAATCGAAAGGGGTAAAAAAAGATGAACATCACAGAACTAAAATTTGATGCCCAAGGACTGATTCCTTGTGTGGTTCAAGATTTTTATACCAATGAAGTATTAACGGTGGCTTATATGAACAAAGAAAGTCTGGAGGCTACCTTGGCAACAAAACAAATGACTTTTTATTCCCGTAGTCGTCAAGAACTTTGGCGTAAAGGGGAAACCAGTGGCAATACCCAAGAACTGGTGGAATTACTTGCTGACTGTGATCAAGACTCTTTGGTGGCTAAAGTCATTAAAGCCGGTCCTGCTTGCCATACCGGTAGTGAATCTTGCTTTACGAAAGCTGTCTTTAAGTCTGCGGATCACCAAAACTTTTCTGTAGAAGACTTGTATAAATTAGTCTTGGATCGGAAAGAAAATCCTCAAGAAAAGAGCTATACCAGTTATCTTTTTGCCAAGGGAAACGAAAAGATTTTGAAAAAAATCGGGGAAGAAGCAACCGAAGTCGTCATTGGCGCCATGAAAGAAAGCAAAGAAGAGACCACTTATGAGATTGCCGATTTGATTTATCACCTCTTAGTTTTAATGGCGAATAATAAGATTACTCCTGCTGAAATTTTGGCAGAGTTGAGTAAACGGCAAGTAGTGGACAAAAAAGTGAAGCAAGAAACCTTACAATAGGAGGCTGCCGATGTTTTATTCCAATGCCCATACTCATTCCACTTGGTGCGATGGGAAAAATACTTTACAAGAAATGGCACAGGCTGCTTTGCAGTTGCAGATGACTGATTTAGGCTTTACGTCTCATTCCTATGCTCCCTTTGACCCGGGGTGTCTGGGTGTGATTGATGAAGGAGCCTATCAAAGAGC
>NZ_JBCOJC010000044.1:0-7578 GCF_040925905.1 Enterococcus sp. 2201sp1_2201st1_C11_2201SCRN_220225 | reverse complement strand
GGATGAGAGTCCAGAAAGTTTTCAAAAGACGTTAGTTACTTGGTTTTCCGGGGATTTTCTCGAGATGGCTGAAGCCTATTACCGCTTAGTAGTGCGACATATTAAAGAAAATGAACCGTTAATTGTGGGACATTTTGATTTGATTCAAAAGTTCAATGACCAACTAGGGTATATCAATGCTGGTAATCAAAAGGCCTACGCAGAAATTGCTCGGCAAGCTTTAGCCGAAGTTTGTCAAATGATAAAAGGTTATGGAGGCTTAGTGGAAATCAACACCGGGGGAATGAGTCGTGGTTGGACGAAGAATCCTTATCCAGCCGATTTTTTGTTAACAGATTTATATCAACGACAAACCCCGGTGATGATTACTAGCGATAGTCATGAAACCAAAACATTGAATTACCAGTTTCAAGAGACTAAAGAACTGCTGCAAAAAATTGGATTTACCGAATCTTGGCAACTGTATCAAGGACAGTTTCAACCGATTCAATGGACGTAAAGTAAGAAGAGAAGCTTGCCTTGTATTCGTTTTGAATTATGGGAATTCGCATATTTCAGAACGCATGTTGTAAGACCGCTTTCTTATGGGTACAATTTAAATAGGAATTGCCTCAGGTGGGGATGAGCCTGTTGCTCGTACCCAAGATTATGATAGGATTTTTCCAATGCTAACACCGTTCTTCCCCAATCTCTGGTAGTGGATAGTTTCTGTTAAAAGAGAAGCTAAGAACCTTTGCTAGCTCTTTAGTCATGGCCTAGGCATTCCCACAAAAAAGCTTGCCTTCCCTTGGTGGAAAGGCAAGCTTTTTTACTAGAGCGTCAGGCGTTATTCCGCCGCAAAGGTAACTTCAATATTACCCTTCACTGCTTTGGTGTAAGGACAGATATTTTCAGTTTCTTCCATATATTTCTTGGTTTCCTCAGCAGAGAGTCCTTCAATGTGACCGGTAAGCAAAACAGCTAGGTGCAAAGTGGTAAAATCTGGCAAATCACCTAATAGAGAAACTTCTGCTCGGACGGTACGCTTCTTGTCACCGTGACCATCCCGTTCTAAAGGAAAGCTCATGGCACCGTTAAAGCAAGCCGTTAATCCTGCGGCAAAAAGTTCTTCAGGATTGGTGTAACCGGCTTTTTTAGTCATGGAAGTTTTCATGTCTAAGTCACCAGTGACAGATTTGACTTCACCTTCACGACCCCCGGTATTGACAACGGTAGAAAGGGACATTTTTTTTGACATCATGCTCATCCATTCTATAGTTTATTTGGTACTTTGACTGTAGCACGGATTGGAAAGATTCCCAAAGAACTTGCTCAGAAGCAGTAGGGTATAATTTGTTTTTATGAAAGGCGTCCTATTTATTGGGAGAAAGGCCTTGTTTTTCTTAAATCGAAACTAGGATTCACTTGGTTGCAAAAAATTCCTAATCTCAGAAAAAAATGGTAGGGAAATAGATTATTTTGCCCACTATTTTTTTCTAAAAGGAGCAAAATGAGCTTTTTTAACGGAGGAATAAGAATGCGCTAACATCAGTGTGAAGACAAGCAGAACGAGGATTATAAAAAGAAGAGCTGTTTTTTTAAATGAAAAAATAATAAGTTTTCCCCAGTTATCTATCACTGAACTTTATAATTTATCCCAAATAAAAAATGCTAAAATAGGCACGTATGTAAAAAATGGTAATGGAGGATTTTTAATGATTGAAGTCATCGATCTGAAAAAAGTGTTCGAAAATGGCTATGAGGCACTGAAGTCAGTCAACTTCACCATCGAAAAAGGCGACCTTGTTTGTTTGCTGGGCCCATCTGGGTGCGGTAAATCCACAATCTTGAATTTAATCGCTGGTTTGTTGAGCCCTTCTGACGGCGATATTCGTTTTGCGGGGAACTCGGTAGTCAAAACAGAACCTAAAGACCGCAATATCGGTTTTGTATTTCAAAACTATGCTTTGTATCCCCATATGACAGTTTTTGAAAATGTCATGTTCCCTTTGACTGTGGGGGATAAGAAAAAGACAAAAGCAGAAGCCATGGAAATTGCCGAAAAATACATGGCGTTAACCAATATCGGCGAGTTGCGCAATAAAAAACCAGGAACTTTATCCGGGGGACAACAACAACGGGTGGCAATTACCCGGGCCTTGGTACAAAATCCTGATGTGCTCTTATTAGATGAACCATTGAGTAACTTGGATGCTCGTCTGCGTTTGAAAATCCGGGAAGAAATTCGTCGCTTGGTCAAAGAAGTGGGGATTACCACGATTTTTGTGACTCACGACCAAGAAGAAGCTTTGTCCATCAGTGATAAAATCATCTTGATGAACGAAGGTGTGGTACAACAAGATGACGATCCGCAAAACTTGTACTTAGAACCAGCCAATCTTTTTGTGGCCCAATTTATCGGTAATCCCATTATCAATATCTTACCCGTTAATGTAAAAGATGGCGTTATGACCCATGATGAATTCCAAGTGCCTACGAGTCGTTTTGTAGCAGAACGCTTTAAAGAAGCATTGCCCGATGGTTCTTATGTTTTAGGCATTCGTCCAGAAGACGTATTACCAGTGGCTGGTGAAGGCGCCTTTGATGCGACAGTTCACGGGGTAGAATTAATTGGCCGGGAACGGATTTTGAACTTTGAAGTCGGTGGCAATCATTTGAAATCAATCGTCAGCATCGAAAATGAGATTCAAGAAGGAGCCGAGCTGACCTTCGATTTTGCTTATCCGAAAGCCTTCATTTTCAAACCAGATGGGACTCGAATTTACTGATGTTTAAAAAGAATAACTACAACCCAGAGAATCAACCCAAAGCCTGGTTCTTCCTTCTACCATCTTTGGTGATTATCGTTTTGTTTTCCATTTATCCTTTGTTGCGTTCGTTGGTCATGAGTTTTGAAAAAGGCTCCTTAATTAATATGGAACCAGCCGGATTAGAAAACTATCAAAAAGTATTAAGTGATCCGGTCTTTTACCGTGCTTTGAAAAATACCGCTCTTTACGCCTTTACCACGGTGCCTGTGGCGTTGATTTTAGGCTTGTTAATCGCGTGGATCATCTTTGAAAAAGTGAAACACAAGAGCTTTTTTGAAACCATCTTCTTTATGCCTTATGTTACCAGCACTATTGCCATCGGGATTGTTTTCCGTTACTTCTTTAATGGAGATTATGGGATTATCAACTATATCTTGAGTATCTTTGGGATTCCCGGGTTGAACTGGTTGGATAGTGTGGATTTATCCATGCCAACGTTGATTATCTTCGGAATTTGGAGTTCATTGGCTTTTAACATTATTATTTTGTTAGCCGGTTTGCGAAACATTGACGAAGAGCATTATAAAATTGCTAAAATGTTTGGGGCCACTGACGGGGAAATTTTCCGCCGCATCACATTGCCTCAATTAGTACCGACCATTGCCTTTTTATTGACGGTTAACATTATCGGCGCTTTTAAGGTTTATACCCAAGTCTATGCGTTGTTTGCAGGACAACCGGGGATTGCTAAGAGTGCCACCACAGCGGTGTATTACATTTACGACAAGTTCCACATTTCCGGTCGTCCGGGGATTGCCATGGCGGCAACAGTGATCTTGTTCTTAGTGATTCTATTCTGTACCTTTATCCAACGTAAAATCGTGAAGAAAGTGGGGGAATAAATCGTGAAAAGAGTCATTAATATCATTTGTTACATCGTCTTGACCATTTTGGCCATTATCACTGTTTTCCCTTTTGTTTACATGGTTTTAGGGGGACTTATGACCAGAACGGAAGTTACCAGTATTCCACCGACGATTATTCCGGCCCATTTGCAGTTTACCAACTTTTTAGACGTTTTTGAAAAAGCCCCATTTGTGCGCTACTTTTTGAATACTGTCTTTGTTTCTGCGGTGACTACTGTGGCCACATTGATTACGGCCATTTTGGCTTCCTTTGCCCTAACGAGTCTGGAATTTCGCTTTAAAAAAGTTGTTTTGGCAATTATGGTTTCATTGTTAATGGTGCCTTATGAATCCATTATCTTTACCAACTTTAATACTATTGCCCGACTTGGTTTGTTAAATACGTATTCTTCCTTAATCATTCCATTTTTAACCAGTATTTTCTATATTTACTATTTAAACAGCTATTTAAGTGGGATTTCCATTACCTATTACAAAGCAGCCAAAATTGACGGTGCCAGCGATTTGGAATACATCCGCAAGATTTTAGTACCGATGACCAAACCTGCTTTAGTAACGGTAGGGATTTTGACGTTTATCTCTAGTTGGAACTCTTTCTTATGGCCATTGCTGGTGACTAACGACAAAGATCACCGCTTGTTAAACAACGGTTTGTCTGCCTTTTCTACTGAAAGTGGTAGTGATGTGCATTTACAATTAGCAGCTGCTACCTTAACCGTAATTCCAATTTTGATTATCTATTTCATCTTTAGAAAAGAAATCATTCGTGGGGTGGCAAAAAATGGACTTAAAGGGTAAAACGACGGTCACATTCCACAGTGGCATCTTAACCATTGGCGGCACAGTGATTGAAGTCCGTTATGAAGATGCCCGGATTTTCTTTGATTTCGGTACAGAATTTCGGCCGGAGTTAGGCTTAACCGAAGAAAGCTTACCCACACTTCTAAAAAATCGTTTAGTGCCAGAGCTTACAGGAGTCTATGATTCTCGCTTACCTGGAGCAGAGGATTTGGCTACACCCGCAGAAGATGTAGAGACCGCGGTCTTTTTATCCCATGCTCATTTGGATCATGCCAAAATGATTAATTATTTAGATCCTGCCATTCCTCTGTATACGTTAAGAGAAACCAAGGTGATTTTAGCATCATTAAATCGAAATGAAACTTTCTTACTAGCGAATCCTCATGTCACCGGCACCCGTGAGATGATTGCCTTAGAAGCTGGCGCTACAGTTACTATAGGCCAGATTCAAGTGACGATTTTACCAGTGGATCACGATGCTTACGGGGCAGCGGCTTTACTGATTAAAACACCGGATGCTTTTTTGACCTATACTGGAGACTTGCGCTTACACGGCTATGACCGAGAGCTGACGGAAGCCTTTTGTAAGCAGGCGAAGGGTACGGATTTACTGATGATGGAAGGAGTCAGCATCTCCTTTGATGAGCGGGAGGAAGAGCTTGATACTCAAGTAATGACGAGTGAGCAGGCGTTAATTGACCGTTTAGTCGAATTAGTAACCGAAAATCCTCATCGTCAATTAACCTTTAATGGTTATCCGGCGAATGTGAAACGCTTTGCCGCCATTTTAGAGGCAATACCGCGAACCGTGGTGTTAGAAGCCAATATGGCAGCTTTATTACAGGAAGTCCTAGGCCTTGATGCCTATTATTACTACCCAACAGGTGCAACTGTCATTGAGAGTTTGAAGCCCGAATTTGCCATTTCCTATGAAACGCTTTTAGCGGATCAAGAAAAGTATTTTTGGCAAGTGGTGGATCATTTTGAAGGGTTGCAAGCCGGCAGTTTGTATTTCCATTTAGATGCCGAACCTTTGGGGGATTTCGATCCGGCGTATCAGATTTTCTTGGATCTTTTGAAAAAACAAGAAGTCACTTTTGTACGCTTGGCTTGTTCCGGACATGCTTTTCCGGAAGATTTGGCAGAAATCATTTCCATGATTCAGCCAAAAACTTTGGTTCCAATCCATACCTTGAAGCCAGAAAAACTGGTGAATCCTTATGGTGAAAGAATATTGCCCTCTCGTGGGGACACAATCGTTTTATAAAAAGATTTGGAGGAGAGTCAAGAATGAAGTTCAAAAAAATGGGAACAGTCGCATTAGCAGCACTAGCAACGGTCACACTAGCAGCTTGTGGTAGCTCAAACGACAGCAAAGACAGTGGTGACAACGATAAAATCGTCACTAAGGTCAAGGATGGTACGGAAATCACTTTCTGGCACGCGATGAATGGTGCTCAAGAAGAAGCATTGACCAAAATCACCGATGATTTCATGAAAGAAAACCCAAATATCAAAGTTACTTTGCAAAACCAAGGTCAATACTCTGATATGCAAGCGAAAATCAACTCTACTTTGCAATCCCCTAAAGACTTACCAACGATTACTCAAGCTTATCCAGGTTGGTTGTGGAATGCAGCCCAAGACGATATATTGGTGGACTTGAAACCTTACATGGAAGATGACACCATTGGCTGGGGCGACCAAGAAGAAATCCGGGAACCACTATTAAAAGGTGCTCAAATTGACGACACCCAATACGGAATTCCGTTTAATAAATCAACCGAAGCATTGGTTTACAATGCAGATATGTTGAAAGAATATGGTGTAGAAGTACCAACTACTTTAGAAGAATTTGCAGAAGCTTGCGAAACCATCTATGAAAAATCCAACCATGAAGTTGTGGGTGGCGGTTTTGATTCATTGAACAACTACTATGCAATCGGTATGGAAAACAAAGACGTTGAATTTACCAAAGACTTAGATTTCACTGGCTCTGAATCAAAAGACGTCATCAATTACTATCTAGAAGGTATCAAAAACGGTTCAATGCGCATTGCCGGCAGCGACAAATACTTGTCCGGTCCTTTTGCCAATGAAAAAGTAGCAATGTTCATCGGTTCAATCGCTGGTGAAGGCTACGTGAAACAAGATACTGAAGGCAAATTTGAATACGGCGTAGCGCCTCGTCCTGAAAAAATCAACATCCAACAAGGGACTGACGTGTACATGTTCGACAGCGCAACGGCTGACCAAAAAACCGCTGCTTACTTGTTGTTGAAATACATGTCTACTCCAGAAGTTCAATTGTACTGGGCAGAACAAACTGGCTACATGCCAATTCTTCAATCTGTTTTAGACAGCAGCGAATACAAAGAATCTGAAAACACTAAAGTTCCTGCAATCTTGTCTGAAGCAACCAAAGAATTATTCTCTATTCCAGTGGAAGAAAATGCAGATCCTGCTTACAATGAAGTACGTTCCATCTTGGAAAACATCTACTCCAACCCAGATGAAGACACAGACGATTTAATCGATCAAGGTGCCACTCAATTATCTGACGCTTGGAATCAATAAGCAAGGATGTGTCAAAGCCCCTATCACCCGGCGAAAATGCTAGGTGGTAGGGGCTTTTTTTTGCTTTTATTTTCGTTTTCTCCCTAGGTTTGTTATGATGATTGAGCAGGATTTTCCTGATTCAGATTATAAATAAGGGATGTTTAACATGAAATTAACGATTTTAGCCACCAGTGATATGCACGGGTATGTCATGCCTATGAATTATGCGGATGCCACCGATCAGCCCTATGGTGTGGCAAAAGTAGCTACCAAGATTAAAGAATTAACCGCTGCAGCTCCAGGTCCCGTAATCAAGATTGAAAATGGTGATTTTATCCAAGGTTCCCCCTTGAGTTATTATGTAGCCAAACAAGGAGATCAAAATCCAGCAACATTAACTCAAGTAGTCAATCAAATCGGTTATGACGTAGGCCTTTTAGGCAATCATGAGTTTAACTATGGACCAGACTATTTGCAAAAGGCTATCAATAGCTACGAACATCCGATTTTAGCAGCCAACGTCTTGGGCGAAAACGGTCGTC
>NZ_JBCOJC010000043.1:0-20242 GCF_040925905.1 Enterococcus sp. 2201sp1_2201st1_C11_2201SCRN_220225 | reverse complement strand
ATCATCCGAATCTTTTTTATCAATAAAAATTAAATGTTCGTTGTTTATCATTTAGGGAATACTTATGTCACGGTCCCATTTTTACTTGAGCTTACTTTGTATTTACAATTCTTTGGATAAGCAGTGGGCGCGGCTTTATAAAATCATTTTCTTATAAGATAACCTTTAATAACAAAGGGATATAAATCATATACAACAAGACCGAATACCCCAAACTAGAAGCGGCGTAGTCTTCGTCGCCGTGGTAATTACGGGCCAAAATGGGAATCGAGTTTTGTACAGGCATGGCTGATTGAATCATAAAAACGCTGAGCATTAAACTTGGAACGGGAAAGAGAAAACCCAGTCCCCAGACGATTAAAGGAGAAATCACAAAACGGCCGATTAAGACGCCTAGAATATCTCGATTAAACTTTAAGTTTGCTAAACCGTTGCTATAGACAATCATACCAATGGTAAACATGGATAGTGGGGTCGTTAAATCTGCCAAATAGCCACCGAAGTTTTGTAAAAAGCTTGGAACCGGTTTGGTGGTCAACACCCATAAAAGGCCAATAATAAAGCCCATTAAAGCTGGCGTTAAAATCTTTTTTATCAAGACTAAAGGATGAAACGTAATTCGCGTTTGTTCAATTTCTGGATTATCTTGAGCCAATGTGTAAATGCCAATGGTCCAAAAGAAAGTCGTATTGACGATGTAGTACAAGAGGACATAAGGGATTGCCTTTTCACCAAAAATAGCCAGATTAATGGGCAGACCGATAAAAATCGTATTGGAAAAGGTAAACATGGTAGAAAATGCGCCTTTGCGACTGTCTTTAATGTGAAAAACGCGCCGATAGATTAGGCTAAGAAGAAAGGTCAGCGACATAGAGATTACCGGAATAATCATCCCAGAAAATAATGAGAGAAATTCTGAGCGAGAAAAATTTTCCGTCATATTTAAAAACATATTGAATGGGAGAGCTAAATTTAACACTAATTTCGAAAAAACATCAGCTACTTGATTGTTGAACCACTGTTTGTAAGATAAATAATAGCCGAGAAACATCAGAGCAAAAATAGCAAAAATATTAATATAGGCTTGTAGCATATAAAGGACTCCTCTCAATTGTAATGAATTGAAAAACCTCCTGTGAGCGAGTCACAGGAGGCTAAATTTTTATTTTTTCCTAGATTGTTTTCCGGCGTTTCGGCCTCCACCATTGGCATTCCGATTTTTAGGTTTTGCTTCAGGGGTAACATCTTTGCGTTCCACTTGTTGTTTCGGTGGGGTAACCACAACTTTTGGTGGATTCTTTTTCATTTCTTCTTGAATTTGGGCTTTAATCCGCGGTTTCATAATAACGTTGGTGATAAAGGTTTGCAGACAAGCAATAAAACCGCCTACCACCCAATACAAGGTAACTCCGGCTGGTGCCCCAATGGAGAACATGACAATCATCAATGGGGAAGCAAAGGACATCATCCGCATTTGTTTCTTTTGTTCTTCAGGAATGCCAATCATGCTGATGACACTTTGTAAAGCATATAAAATCCCGGAAAGAACCACAAAAATCATATTTGGATGGCCTAAGTCAATGCCGAAAAAGCTAGCATTTGTTAACAATGGAGAGTAGCGGGCCGTGGTATACAAGGCTGAGAAAATCGGCATTTGAATCAACAGAGGCAGACAGCCCATGCCACCAAACATGCTCACACCGTTTTCTTTATAGACAGCATTCATTTCTTGTTGAGCAGCCATTTGTTCTTGTTGAGTAGTAGCTGCTTTTAATTTAGCTTGAACGGCATCTAACTGGGGCTTGATATATTGCATCTTTTCTGATTGAACCATGGTTTGCCGAGATTGATGAATCCCTAATGGCAAGATGACAAAGCGCACAATCAATGTGACTAAAATAATCGCCCACCCATATTGATTTGGGCCACCTACTAAGTCCGCTAGAATTTCTAGGAGACTGTTTAAAGGAGCAACTAAGATTTTATACATAAAGCTAGTGGTATCAGGAGTGCCGTCGGATTTCATCTTGACGCAGCCGGATAAAAAGAGCAATAACATCAGCATGCCAGAACCTAGCAGCCAATTTTTGAGTTTCTTCATGGGTTTCTTCCTCTACTTATTGAATTTTACACAAGAATAATCATACTAAAAAAGCCCCCAGATTTCAATGAATTCACGAAAAAGTCAAAAAGAAGGCTAAAACTAGCCTTCTTAAGCATAAGTGACTTGGAAATTCGTCGCTTCAAAGGGAGGGATGTCTTCAATGGTCAACTGACTCACTTTGCCTGCAGGAGAAGGTGAGTTTTTTATAATGGTAATAAATTTTTCCATAACTGCCGCTTCTCCTTGAGCTTCAATGGATACTGAGCCATCTGCTTCATTCCACACTCGGCCAACTACACCTAACTGGTCCGCCTCCATTTTGGTTAAATAGCGAAACCCTACTCCTTGAACCCGGCCAATTACATTCATTCGGACACTTTTCATGAGGAACCCCCCTTTTATTCTCACTTTTTTGCTTCATGGATTATTTAGTCTTTCTTATTTATGATACCGTTTTTTTGATTTCCCAACAAGAGTCTCTAAGCTATCTATGCTATAATTTGGCTGAAGCCCATAGACAGGAGAAAGAGTATGAAAGAAATCCAAGGTAGTAAAAATTCATTGATCAAAGAACTACGAAAATTACATCAAAAAAAATATCGGGATCGGCAAAACCGCTATTTAATTGAAGGGTTTCATCTAGTAGAAGAAGGGATGAAAGCTCAAGCAGAAATCGAAATGCTTTTACTTACTGAAAAAGGTACCACTGAATGGGGAGATTGGTTAGCGTGTCAAAGGTGTGAACAGTATTTAATCACAGAAGAACTGATGGCAAGTTTATCTGATTTACCGACGCCTCCAGGAATTATCGCGGTCATCCAAAAGCCTCAAGTTAATCAGGAGATTACGAAAGGACGTTGGTTACTTTTGGATCGAGTGCAAGATCCGGGAAACGTGGGCACTATGGTGCGCACCGCAGACGCAGCAGGTTTTGACGGAGTAGTTTTAGGGGAAGGTTGCGCAGATTTATACAGCACGAAAGTTCTTCGCAGCATGCAAGGAAGTCATTTTCATTTACCTGTAGTTTCAGGAATTTTGTCAGAAGTAATTCTTCATTGTCAAAAGAATGCTATCCCAGTCTATGGCACCGAGCTTAATGAAGAAGCAAAGGCTTTTCAAAAGGTAGCCGTTCGAGAAGAAGTAGCGTTAATTATGGGCAATGAAGGCCAAGGAGTAGCAAAAGAACTATTGGCTATGACGGATGGCAATCTCTATATTCCCATTTATGGTCAAGCAGAATCATTAAACGTCGGTGTAGCAGCAGGGATCTTGATGTATCACTTTCGTAGCAAAATTTAAAGTTATTGTTAAATCCTAAACAAGAGTTACCGCTTTCCAGGAGAGTGGTGCTATACTGTATCCAGTTACAAAAAGTACATTCAACCTAAAAAAGGTGGCTTATTCATATATGACCGAAAAATGGGAACTGGATACTGAGTATTTGAGCTATGTTGAAGATTTATTAGCGACAGAAGCTGTCCAAAAATTAGCCAATTATACACAACACGTTAACTCCACTCGTTTGGAGCATTCATTAAGCGTTTCTTATTACAGCTATCAATTAGCAAAAAAATGGGGTTGCAATGCCCGGGCGACAGCACGTGCCGGACTTTTGCATGACTTATTTTACTATGATTGGCGTACGACAAAGTTTGACGAAGGTAGTCATGCTTATATGCACCCGCGGATTGCTATAAAAAATGCTGAAAAGATTACGGAGCTTTCTGATTTAGAACGGGATATCATCTTAAAACACATGTGGGGAGCAACCATTACTCCGCCGAAATACAAGGAAAGCTATATTGTGACCATGGTGGACAAATACTGTGCCATTAAAGAAGCCTCGGCACCGATGTCTGCAAATCTGCGTAGTAAATGGCATCAATGGTTTCCTAAAAAACAATCAGTCTAATACTAAGAGGCCGAAGCAGATGCTTCGGCCTCTTTTACTAATGAAGTTTAATTTGCTAAGAATTTACTTATCAAAATAAGTAAAGTAGCCATAATAGTGATTCCCATAATCAATGCTACAACCACAATGTGGCGTTTTTTATGCATCATCAAAATTGCAATATACTCTCTTAAAAAGGCATTGGGCAAGTAATACAAAGCAGTTTTTGCACCTAGACCATCTGCTTTTAAGTGAGCTTGTCTAGCATAAATTCCTGCCCGAAAGATATGGTAGTTGTTGGAGGTAAAAATGGCTTTGAAGCCATTGGGTGTTAACTTTTCCATTAAGGCTTTTGAAAAGCGCATGTTTTCCAAAGTATTAGTAGATTGATCTTCCAATAAAATATCTTCTTCTGGAATTCCTTGGCTTAGGGCGTATTCCTTCATGGCAAAAGCTTCACTGACTGCCTCGTCTGCGCCTTGTCCCCCAGACATAACCAGTTTGGCAGTTTTTTTCCCATATTTCTTTTGGCGCCGATAAAAACTAATGGCCGTATCAATCCGCCGGGCTAATAAAGGGGTAACTCGTTTGCCTTCAATTAAGCCCGCTCCCAAGGTAATGATATAGTCTTGTTGGTAACGGGGATGATTGAATTGATACAAAATAGAGACTGTCAAAAAGTTTAAAAAGGTAATGATGAAGTAGACTAGAATTAAAGGCACGCCAGAAAGTAAACTGGTCAGCCAGATGGGTAAGTTTTGGGCGATAAAGTAATCGTAAATCAGCACAAACGTTAAAAAGATAGCCAAAAGCAAAGTCAGTAAATTCGGTAACGAGCGACGTTCTTTTTTGAGTACCACTGCCGCATTTAAATAGAGGAAAATTACTAAAGTAGCTAAACCAAAAATCCCGGTTAGAATAAATAAAAGCAAAGCCAAACCTAATAAACCAATTACGATAATATCTTGGGTTAAATAAGCGTTGTAAACTAAATAGGCTCCAAAGATTAAAACGAAACAGTTAAACAAGAACCCATTTATTAAACGCGCCTTGCCAGAAAAATACATGCCTAAACAAAGTGCAAAAAAACCTAATGGAATTAAAATAAAACAACTTCCTTTGTGAATTTCAATAATGGTCAAATAGATAAAAAGACTAGCCAAAGCCCAAATCACACTAAAAAAGAAACGATTGGGAACTTCTTTTTGTTTACGCCAGAAAAGTACAGCTACTAGACCGATGAAAAAAATAATGATGAAAATAATGCCAGGTACGATATTGGACATAGAAAAAACTCCTTTGTGACAGTCATTCTTTGGTACTGCTTCTAGTATAGCAAATTTCGAGATTTTTCACCGGTTTAAAGGAGATACAGACAAAGAAAAATATCTTTTACTACTTGTATCGCTTCAGTTTTCGAATTGTCATTTTTCAGCTACAATAAAAGAAAAGCGAAGGTCGTGATGAAATGGAATTTGGCGTGGTAGAACGAATCCACTACCCTGCATTTACGGTAATTGGGAAAGTGGGGGAAGGTTTGGCAGAAGAAGGGGCTTCTTGGGTGCCGCCATTATGGCAGTTGACCAATGAACATTTTGAAGAGCTAGGTGAGGTAGTCCCGATTTCTGAGATGACAGAATTACATCTCTGGGGCTTAATGAGTGACACTTCCAGCTGGTTAGCACCGTGGCAAGAAGTAGGGCGCTACTTAGCAGGCTTAGAAGTACCGAGTGATACGTCAACACCACTAGGTTGGACACGGTGGGAAATACCTGCTATGGAATATTTAACTGTGAAAACCAATGAAGATACATTAGCTGCCACGATGGATAAAGTTTTTAACGAGGTCATGGTTACAGAAGGATTGCAATTAGTAGCCGCAGTACAAGAGTATTATGAAGCAGATTTTGGTCCCGGAGAAGTGGTTTTGTATTTTCCGATTGCCATGAATTAAAAAAACAGGACATTCCCGTTTATGGGAATGTCCTGTTTTACTATTTCCTAGAGAAAGTGATTAAAATAATCCTTGGAAAAATTCTTTAATAGTACGGCCAGTGATGACAAAGAAGTTGGCTTTTTCTACCTTAGTATTTGTGTGAATGGCACTGGTTGGGATGGAAGTGTTATCCAAGTAACCTAAATCATCTTCGGCTAAAGCTACGGTTGCTTTTCCGACTTCCGCACCTTTTTGAACGGGAGCGGTTAGTTCTTTATCTTTCGCAGCTTTGTTTAATTCTGGAGTGATGGTCAACTTGGTTTTGTCCATGTCATTTCGTACCCAAAGTGTTACCGGGTCAGCTAGGGAGACTTTGACACTTAATTCTTTTCCGTCTTTTACAGTTAAGGTTTTCAAATCAGGAATTTGACTGCCACTAGTTGAGATTTCTTCTTGTTTCCAATTGTCAAAGGTGTAGTCCATTAATTTGCTAGTTTCTACAAAACGAGCACTGGGATCTTCTGCATGGTTGGTGGCATTTAACACGACGGTGATAATTCGTTGGTTGTCTTTGGTCATGGTTCCCACAAAACAAGCACCGGCTAAATCGGTGGTCCCGGTTTTCAAACCGTTCACGCCTTCTTTTTCATTTAAAAAGCCAGGCAACATCCAGTTCCAATTGACCATTTCTACAGCTGAAGTAGTGCCTTCTGCAAAGACTTCAGTAGGGGTACTGCTGACTTCTAAAACGTCAGGAAAGTCTTGAATTAAATGACGGGCGACAATTGCCACGTCTTTTGCAGACATTAAGTTTTCTGCATCAGCGGCACTTCCAGGATAAAGATTGTCTCCTAAATAGGCATTGTTCAAGCCAGAAGCATTGACTAGAGTCGCATCGGTAATGCCCCATTCTTCCACTTGGGCTTTCATCATATCTACGAATTCTGGTTCGCTACCGGCAATTTTTTCTCCTAGAGCGACGATGGCCGCATTACCCGAAGCAATCAGACTCGCGTGGAATAGTTCTTTTACGCTGTAATCTTCACCAGCATTTAAGGCAACATTGGAAAGGTCAGGGGCAACAGAAAGATCAGCGGTACTTTGAGAAATCGTCACAGGATCTTCCCAAGTCATTTTTCCTTCTTTGATTTGTTCTTCCACAATATATAGACCAATAATCTTGGTCACTGAAGCGATACCCATTGGTGTTTCGGCATCTTGTTCATAAAAGATTTTTCCCGTTTCAGCATCGACGGAAATGGCTGCTTTGCTAGCTACACTGAAATTACTTTCGGCTGCTTGAACGGTTTGAGTGGGGAGTAATGAAAAGAGAAATCCCAAGGTAAAGATGGTGGTAATCAGTACACGAAAACGTTTGGTCATAATGAAACTCCTTTAGTAGTATCGACATATGGTGCATTCAACAACAAATTTTAGCAAAGTTCACCACCACATTCAATGATTTCTAACGGACTTTAACAATAAAAAAGGTTAGTCGTATCTTGGTTTTAGTTATAAGTTGTGAAGCAAAGGCTATAAAAAAACTACCGCAAATACTTTGCGGTAGTTAAATGAAATGTTTAGCTGAAGTAGTAAGAACTTAGCGACGGTGTTCGTCACGAATGCGAACAGGAACTTTTTCCATTTGGGATTCACTGTTTACGTATTGGAAGACTGCATAAGTGGAGATTCCCAAAACAAGTAAAAGTCCTAAAAGTGAAAATAAAGTAATAAATGTCATAAACATTGAAAAGACCTCCTTTTAATCAAGCAAGTGAATGATGTTGGCTACGGAAAACGAATACATCTCTACATAAATTATTATACCAGTTATTGATGAAAGAAACGAACAAAAGGTTCTTTATTCTTCAATTCGGCTCAGTGGATAGCTATGTCCTTCTGTTTCATCAAAAAAAGACAGTTGCCCACCTTTTCTTTCAAAAATAATGGAATAACCAAGACGATCCAAAAAAACAAGGCGTTGAGGACTTAATTCCACAATGGAAACAGGCTCTACTTGATCTTGGAAGAGCAGTTTGTATTCGGGAGTGACAGTGATAGTCACAGGGCGATGTTGACTACTTTTTTGGTAAGCCCACTGTCCAATATAATCTTTATAATAATCTTTAACGACTGGTTGCCGACGTTTTACCACAAAAGATCCAATCGCACCGGTTACAAGTGAAAGTCCTAATAATAAAGGAAATCTTTTTTTCATATTGGTCACCTCAAGTTCTTGAATGTCTCATAGTATAGCACTGTTTTTCTGCTAGTTCCTCAGTCTTAGGGTTGATTTTAAAAGTTTTTTACGGGATGATAGGACTATGGTGTTACGAGAAGCAATCGTGATAGATAAACTGTTTTTTAGACGGTGGGAACTTTTCAAACACTTTAGATAAGATAGGTGAAAAAATGAATTATAAAAATAGTATCTTGGCCCGCTTTATTGCCAGAGACAATCGCTTTGTGGCTAGAGCGCAACTGTTAGATGGTCAAGAAGTTGTAGTCCATGTGAAAAATACGGGTCGTGGCAAGGAAATTTTATTGCCAGGAGCGTGGGTGAGCTTAGATTACTGTCCCAACCCCAAACGCAAGACGGCTTATGATCTCGTCGCGGTAAAAAAACAAGATCAATGGATTAATATTGATTCCCAACTTCCTAATTTACTTGCTTATGAAGGTTTGTTACACAAAGAAATCATTTTGCCAAAGCAAGAAGGGGAACTTTCTTTTGTTAAACGAGAAGTGAGTTTTGAACACTCTCGTTTTGATTTGTATTATGAAACTACGAAAGGGCAAAAAGGCTTTGTAGAAGTGAAAGGGTTGACCTTGGAAAATCAAGGGATTGGCGCGTTTCCTGATGCCCCCACATTGCGGGGAGAAAAACACGTTTTAGAGCTTATAGATAGCCAAAAAGAAGGATTTACCAGCTATATTTTGTTTATTGTGCAATTTGAACACATTCACTTGGCTACGATTCACAGTCAAATGCAACCTAGCTTAACAAAAGCGATTGCTAGCGCACAGCAAGCTGGAGTGGAAGTTTTGGCTTATAATTGCCAGGTGAGTGCAGGCGAAGTCACTTTAAAAAATAGAGTACCATTTGATTTGGCTTATCCTTTTGTGGATCCAAATCAACCATAAAAAAGGAGGGTAACAAATGATTGCATTAGGCGTAATTGGCACGAACTGGATTAGTCATCAATTTGTGGAGGCAGCAATTGCCACGGGGGAATACGAACTTAAAGGAGTCTACTCTAGAAAATTAGCCACCGCCCAAGAATTCGGCGGGAAATACTCGGGAGAAATCTTTTATGAAACGGATTTGGAGCGCTTTTTAGCAGGTGAATTAGATGTGGTGTATATCGCTTCACCCAATAGTTTGCATTTTTCTCAAGCAAAGGCGACTTTATTAGCCGGTAAATACGTAATTGTAGAAAAACCAGCTTTTTCTAACCCAAAAGAAATGGCGGAAATCATTGAGTTAGCTAATCAAAAAGGACTACTTTATTTTGAAGCAGCTCGTAATTTACATGAGAAGGCCTTTACTACGATCAGTGAATTTTTACCGGTGAAAGGCCAAATTTTAGGAGCCAACTTTACTTATATGAAGTATTCCTCTCGTTATGATCAAGTTCTGGCAGGTGAGGAGCCAAATATCTTTTCGCCTCGTTTTTCCGGCGGTTCTGTACAGGATTTAGGTATTTATACTTTGTATGCGGCCCTAGGCTGGTTTGGGATGCCTCAAGAAGTTTATTACTTTGCTCGAAAAATTGTTACTGGAGTAGATGGTATGGGTACGATCATCTTGCGTTACGATTTGTTTGATGTTACCATCCAACAAGGTAAGATTGCGGATTCTTTCTTGCCTTCTGAAATTTATTTAACTGATGGTACATTGCGTTTGAGTGGGATCAATGCTTTTGAAGAAGCTCATTTTTATCAACGAAGGACAGGAGAAACCAAAGAATTGCCAATTACTTCTTTGGAAAATCCCATGATAGAAGAAGCGCGGAACTTTGCTCAGATTATTAAACAACCTAATGATCCTAAATTGGGCTTACGCTATGAGGAATGGGTAGAGCTGTCTCGCAACGTCAATGAAGTTATTTACCATCTGCGGCAACAAGCAGGAATCGTCTTTGAAGGCGATCGTAATATGAAAGAAGAATGAGGAAAACTATGAACTTAGCACAATTCCCTGAAAGCTGGCAAAAACGTTGGCAGCAGGAATATTCAGATCCAACCGCTATTCAAACAGCAGTCTTTGAACCATTAGTAAATAAAGAGGCGGTAGTGGGGATTTCCCCTACTGGTACGGGGAAAACCATCGCTTATCTCTTGCCATTACTATTACAGGTGAAGCCTAGTCATGGGATTCAGTTGATGATTGTCACTTCTTCTCAAGAATTGGCTATGCAAGTAGCCACGGTTACCCGTAACTGGGGGCAAGATATCGGCTTAAAGACGGTTTCTTTAATCGGCGGTGCCAATGTTAAACGGCAACAGGAAAAGCTGAAAACTCGTCCAGAAATAGTGGTAGGTACGCCAGGTCGATTGGTGGAATTAATGGATAGTCGCAAACTTAAAGCCCATCAAATCCAAAGTCTAGTAGTGGACGAAGTAGATCAGATATTAGGCCAAGGAGGCGAACCTTTATTATTACGTCTGTTAAAACACTTAAATCGGGATTGTCAGTTGAGTTTCTTTTCTGCCACTGCGGATGCGGTGTTAGCTAAAATTCAAACCTTAACTCCAAAACCAGTAACAGTAGTGGATGTAACGGCTACTGATAGCAGTAAAGGAAAGACGAGCCACTATTATTTGAAATATCCACTGCGCAAAAAAATTGATGCCTTACGCCGTATTTTAAATCAAGAAGAACAACCTTTTTTGATCTTTTTTAATCAAGTTGCCGATTTAGGGGCTGCGGAAGAAAAGCTCTTGTATCATGGATTACCGGTGGCATCATTAGCCAGTGATCAAGGAAAAATGATGCGAAAACATGGGTTAGCCGCTTTTCGTGAAGGAAAGTGCAGCTTATTAAGTACAGATGTAGCTGCCCGAGGATTAGATATTGAAGGACTGTCATTAGTGGTAAATGCAGAAATTCCAGTGGATTCAGCGAGCTACTTGCATCGAGCTGGTCGAGTGGGACGCATGGGCAAAACGGGTAGTGTGGTGACGATTATTGGTGACCATCAAGAAAAGGACTTCAAAAAACTATTGAAGGAAGCAAACCTTACCGCAGAAGAACTCTTTTTGTATGCAGGCCATTTTCAAAAAGAAGACCCAGAAAAAACGTCAGAAGCCGGGATTTCTCAGGCTGGATCACCAAGGAAAAAAACAAGTGATTACCAGACCACTTCACCGAAGAAAAAAATTGTTAAAAAGCCAAAAAAAGCAACTACTGGAAAACCAAAGACAAAAGGAAAAAGGCGCTCCTAAGCGCCTTTTTTTGTGTTAATATTACTATATGAAGAAAAAGGAATGAGGAGAAAGTCGATTATGAATTCCCGAAAAGAAGAGATTTTACACACAATAGAATCCCGGAAGCAAGGAATGACAGCGGTTCAAATCGGTGAATTATTAGGTCTGGATCGAAGCAACGCTAGCCGCTACCTCAATGAACTGGCTAAGGAAAAGAAAATCAAAAAGACTAGTGGTCGCCCGGTAATCTATGAGCCTTTGACGGAAGAAGAAGTTCATGTGGATGTTTCCTCCGCCGTTTCCTTTGATAGTTTAGTTGGCGAGAATGGGTCTTTGAAAGTTGCCGTGCAACAAGCCAAGGCCGCCATTTTATATCCGCCTCGGGGGTTACATACGATTATCTTTGGCGAAACGGGCACGGGAAAATCACTTTTTGCCGAGTGTATGTATCAGTTTGCCTTAAACTCGTATTCCATTGCTCCCGATGCGCCCTTTGTATCTTTTAACTGTGCGGACTATGCTCAAAATCCGCAGTTGCTGTTTGGGCATATTTTTGGAGTTAAAAAAGGTGCTTACACAGGAGCAGAAGCGGACCGTCCCGGTTTGATTGCTGAAGCGGATGGAGGGATTTTGTTCTTAGATGAAATTCATCGCTTGCCACCAGAAGGACAAGAGATGCTCTTTACTTTTATTGATAAGGGCAGTTATCGGCCTTTAGGGGAAAGTGTCCAGACTTATGAAGCCTCCGTTCAGATTATCGGTGCCACTACCGAGTCTTCAGATAATTTTTTGGCAACTTTTAAACGGAGAATTCCGGTTTCAGTGACGATGCCTAGTCTGTCAGAACGCATGTTAGATGAGCGTTATGAAATTATTACTCTATTTATTAAGCAAGAGGCAAATCGGCTAAGTCAACGGATTCAAGTGGAAAAAGATGCCATCATTGCTTTTATGCTTTATGATCCTGAGGGAAATATTGGCCAAGTGAAGCGAGATTTAAAGCTTGTCTGTGCCAAAGCCTTCTTACATTACCGAACCCACAAAGAGCGAGATTTATTGATTCGTAAAGATGATTGTTCTTTACAAGTGCAAAAAGGTTTGCTGAAAGTAAAAGAGCTGGCAGAACCTTTGGACCAGTTTTTAGAAGGAAAAGGGGAATATTTAAGTTTTGAGCCTGGAGAACAAGAAGTAGTCTGGTCTCAAGATCCCCAACGAAATATGCAAGTCTACAACGCCATTGAAGAAAAAGTCACCAACCTTAGTGAAACCGGGGTGGCAAGTATTGATCTGGAAAACTTAATTTTAAAAGACGTTACGGCTTATTTTGAAACTTATGTAGAACAACTTGCAGAACACTCCATTCACAAAGATCTCTTGCCTCCTGATTTATGGCGCTTGACCAATCAACTTTACGATTTAGCAGAACAACGCCTGGATCGCCACTTTAATGCCAAAGCACGCTTTGCTTTTGCCTTGCATTTGCAAAGTACTATTGAGCGCTTAAAAGACGGCCACACGATTGTCCATCCGGATTTAAATAATGTCCGGAAAAACTTGAAGCGAGAATTTCAAGTGGCTTTGGATTTGTCCACGATTTTAGAAGAGGAATGCCACGTGGAGATTCCCTTTGATGAAATCGGCTTTATCAGTATGTTTTTATCCATTCAAGTGTGTGTAACAGACACCCCGGAACAAAGAGTGGAAGTAGTGGTTTTAATGCATGGTAAGCTCACTGCTACCAGCATGCTAGAAGCTGCTCAAGAGCTTTTAGATACGAAAAGTGGTGTGGGGATGAACATGCGCTTGGATATGGAAGTCCAAGAGATGTATCGTCAACTTTTGGATTATGTCTTGTTGCATAAAGAGAAATTAAACAATGGTTTGTTGCTATTAACGGATATGGGCTCATTAAATTCCTTCGCTGATTTAATCTATAAAGAAACCGGTATTCGCACGAAGGCTATTTCGATGACTAGTACGATGATTGTAGTAGAAGCACTGCGAATGGCTGATGCGGGCCGGAGCTTAGAGGACATTTATCAAAATATCCGCCAATCTTTCCGAGCGATTATTAAAGAAAATGGTCAGCTTCATCAAGGCGTCAGCAAACTAAAAAAAGCGGTGGTGGTGACTTGCTTTACGGGTGAAGGAGTAGCCCACAAGCTCTTTCAACGGATTGAACCCATCGTCAACCAAGAAGAAGTAGAAATCATTCAAATGCAGTTTATCGAACGCGGGGTCTTTATCCAGCATATTGATGAATTATTAGAAGAATATGAAATTAAAGCGATTTGCGGTACGGTGGAAATTCAATATCAAAATATTCCTTTCTTTTCCGCTTATGAAGTTTTTGACAATGAACAACTTAAATTGGTGCAACGAGTTATTTCTGATGAAGTACCGATTAGTAAAATTGTGTCTTCTTTAACCAATACTTTAACAGAAATACCTGATGTTGCCATTTTAATGGGCAAATTACAACAAATCCTTCAGTCCATTCAAGAACAAATCCATGCAGTGGTCGAGCCGAGTGTGGAAGGCGGGATGTTGATTCATATCGCCTTTTTAATCGAAGGACTACTGAAAAAGGAACCAACGCGAAAGTTTGCTAATCTAGCCGCTTTTAGCAAGAAATACCGCATTGAGAATGATTTAGTAACCACTAACTTAATGCCTTTGGAAAAAGAGTATCACATTGAAATCCCGGAAGACGAAATAGCATTTATTACTCAAATGTTGTTAGAAAACAAACTTCAAGCTTCCCCATTTACACAGAAAATTAGTGTGTAACACTAAAAGTGTAGTGTGTAAGTGAGCGGTCTAGAGCAAAACCTTGATTTGATGAGGTTTTGCTCTTTTTTTATGGGAAATAAAGTTGGCACGCTTCTTGCATTATAATTAAGTGTAAAAAAACTTAGAAAGGAGTGAGGGATAAATGGCGAAAAAGACAATTATGTTAGTTTGTTCCGCCGGGATGAGTACGAGCTTGTTGGTGACGAAGATGCAAAAAGCCGCCGAAGAGAAAGGTATGGAAACAGATATCTTTGCAGTTTCGGCATCTGATGCGGACAATAGCTTAGAAGAAAAAAATGTAGACGTTTTACTTTTAGGCCCACAAGTTCGTTTCATGAAAGCCCAGTTTGAACAAAAATTGGCACCTAAAGGAATTCCTTTGGATGTGATCAATATGGCAGACTATGGCATGATGAACGGCGAAAAAGTTTTAGAACAAGCGGAAAAATTGATTGCCGGTAAATAAAAGGCAGTCAAAGAGGAGGAAGTATCGTGGAAGATCAACAAAATTTAGAAGCCATCATGGGCTTAATCATGTATGGTGGGAATGCCAAGAGCGACGCAATGGAAGCGATTCAAGCAGCGAAAGAAGGCGATTTTGATTTAGCAGATCAAAAAATCGCTGATGCAGAAAAATCGTTAACAGAAGCACACCACGCTCAAACTGGTATGTTAACGCAAGAAGCTCAAGGGGATCACGTACAAGTAACCTTACTCACTGTACACAGCCAAGACCACTTGATGACTGCCATTGCTTTTACTGATTTGGCAAAAGAAATCATTGCTCTGTATCGTCGGATTAATGCAGATTAATGAAAAGTGTTACCCAAAACACGATTGTTGGTCTTCGTGTTTTATTAGGTTGATATGAAGAAGCTATTCTTTCATATAAAAATACGTTTCATAGGAGGATAAAAATGGATGGATTAACAGCTTGGATGGAGAAACACATCCTTCCGGTAGCTGCGAAAATCGGTGCGCAAAAACACTTAGTTGCTCTCCGTGACGCTTTTATCGGTACAATGCCAGCAACAATGGCCGGTGCGGTCGCCGTAATGATCAATGCAATTATTCGTGATTTACCGACACAGTTTATTGACGGGTACGATGGAAATTCGATTCCAGTGATTCGCGAAATTATTGGTGTCAATGGTTATGTATGGAATGGTACATTAGCCGTAGCCGGTTTGATTTTTGCTTTTTCTTGGGGATATAACTTAGCCCGGGCTTACAAAGTAAATGATTTAGCCGGTGGTATCGTTGCCTTAGCAGCATTCTTGCAAGGGATTTCTTTTGGCCCTTCAAATTCTGCTACTTTGGGTGTCGATGTACCTGCTGATGTAGCACAAGCAATCAACGATGCTGGTATTGGTGCCACAGTTGATGGCAACAACTTAAGTGTCGGTCTATGGGGCTGGTTAAAACTAGGTCACTTAGATGCCAATGCTTACTTTACAATTATGATTATCGGTGCTTTGGCAACCATCATCTACGCAAAATTGATGTTGGCAAATATCACTATTAAAATGCCAGACTCTGTGCCTCCAGCAGTATCAAAAGCCTTTGCCGCTATTTTACCAGCAGCGATTGCTTTGTACGTGGTAGCAATTATCAACTTTGTAGTTGGTAAATTGTCTGACGGTCAATTGTTGATTGATTTGATTCAGAAGTTTATTGCGGAACCATTCTTGAGCTTGTCTCAAGGTTTCGGTGCATTAGTTATCGTTCAGTTGTTTATTCAAATCTTCTGGTTCTTCGGGATTCACGGTACCAATGTAATGGCACCGGTTCTAGAAGGAATCTGGGGTGTTGCCCAATTGTCTAACGTAAACATTTACCAAAATGGTTACGATGGCTTGAAAGGTTTGGATGCAATTTATGCCGCTATTGAAGACGGCAAAGCTTACTACTGGGTACGGGGTTCCTTTGACGTGTACACCATGTTTGGTGGTTCCGGTGGTACGATGGTGCTCTTATTGGCAATCTTCTTCTTCTCAAAACGGGCTGATTACTTGACCGTTGCGAAATTGTCAATTGGACCTGGTATCTTCAATATCAATGAACCAGTAATGTTTGGTTTGCCAATCGTATTGAATGCGATCATGGTAATTCCATTCATCGTAGCACCATTAGTAACAACTGCGATTGGTTACTTTGCAACTACCTTGCACTTGGTAGCACCAGTTACGCAACAAGTAGTTTGGGTAGTTCCTCCAATCTTAATGTCATTCTTGGCAACTATGGACTGGCGGGCACCAATTGTAACCTTAGTATGTATGGTTGTAGCCTTCTTCATCTGGGTACCGTTCGTTATTTCTGCGAACAAGATCCAAGAAGGCGGCGAATAAGTATTTTTTAGAAACTGCCCCGTCCATTGAGGCGGGAGCGGTTTCTTTCTTTTATGATTTCGTTTATACTAATAAGCAAAAGGAGGATTTATCATGATTTCAATTTCCAGCGCAATGCAACAAGATGCCATTAAAGAATTGCTAGAAGGCTACAGTGAAGGAGACTTCACCTATACTTTTAAAGAGAAAAAAGGCATTAAGATGATGTTTGACGTAACAGGCGACCCAACAGAAGCAGCCGCAAAAGCCAAAGCTTTGATCAAGGCTCAACCTTGGGGTTCTGTTTTATATTTCCAATCCGTCCCAGCATAACTTTTGAAAGATAGGAATGATGACAATGGATAGATGGGGGCTAGGATTGTGTAGTGTGGGACTTGTGATCACGCTACTCAGTACAGATGCAACGAATATGAATTGGGATTTCCTAAGTCTGGTGACTGGAATTACCTTTATTGTGGCAGGCATTGTAATGGTTCGCAAAGCTGCCAAAAAAGCAAAGTTAAAAGATGGAGGCAAATCGTCATGAAAATCGAAAAAACATTAAATATCCCCGCAGCGTTCTTCTATGACAAAGTAATTGATTCGGTGATTTTTGATGTGCGTCAAGCAACCGGAAAAGATCTGACTCGCAAACAGCTGAAAAATTTTGAATATGTTAAAACATTTTCAAAAAATAGCCGGGCGAAGATAAAGATTGATGAAGTTGTTGAAAATCAAACCTATCAGTTTAAAACATCTACTACGAAAAATGACTTTGTTGCCCGGTACGATATTGAACCAATCAGTGATCAAAAATGTAAAGTTTCGTACACGGAAACTATGAAGTCCTTTGGTTTTATGCAGCAGATGAATGACATGGTTTTAGGGATTGTCATGGGGATGTTTAAAAAGCGGCATTTTAAAAAGATGCTGACAATGATTGAAGAATCTTATTAAAGGGGTCGTAAAGACGCCTTTTTTTATTGAATGAGGTGAATGATAAATGTCTGATGTACGAAAAATGACCAGTGATTCTTTGGAAGAGATGTTGAATATTGTGGCTTATGCTTTTCAGTGGGAGCTTTCAGAGCGAAATGTCCAACGCTTCACGTCCTTAGCAGAACATTCTTGGAATTACGGATCTTTTGATGAAAATGATGATTTAGCTAGTCAAGTAATGGCGACACCTTTTCAAGTGGATCTCTTTGGGGATCGACATGTAATGGCGGGAATCGGTTTTGTGGCTACTTATCCGGAATATCGTAGCCAAGGAAGAATTGATCGAATTATGAAACAGTTATTAGCCGACTGTCGGGAGGAAGGGGTGACTCTATCTTATTTAGCACCTTTTTCTTATTCTTTCTATCGTCGTTATGGCTATGAATTGACCTTTGAGCGAGCTGTCTATGAAGTGTCATCTATTGATTGGCCAGATTCAGCAAAAACAGCTGGCCAAGTGAAGCGTCTTTCTTGGGAAAAGGCCCAAGGAGCCATCCAAGAAGTTTATCAAAAAGCTCCCAAACATCATAAAGGCGGTTTGGTGCGGGAAGGTTGGTGGGAACGATTTAAATTTCCATTGCGCAAAGACTATCAATACGCCATTTATTACGATGAAAAAGGAATAGCCCAAGGATATCTAGTGTATTTACTAGCGCCTGGAATCTTTACCATTGCTGAATGGAGTTGGCTAACTGGAGCAGCTTTTTCTGGATTGAATCGTTTTGTAGCTTCTCACAAAGGCTCAGTGGCAAAAATCGTGTATGATGTCGGTTTCGATGGCGATAATTTGCAATTTTTAGCGACTAATCCCATGACGCATTTTCGAGTACGGCCTGAGATGATGGCACGGGTAGTGGATGTAAAAAGATTTTTAAAAGCCTCTAAAAAGATTCAGAATTTGAAAAAAAGCATTGCTTTTGAAATTACCGATGATGTGTATGCACCTTGGAATCAAGGAATCTTTGAGCTTCAAAAACAAGGGGCTGATGTGGGGATAAAGCAGGTAGAAGCTACTGTGCTGCCCACAATTAGCTTAACAATTCAACGATTCACTCAACTGTTTATGGGCTATTTGACTCCAGAAGTGTTGCTAGCTTATGACTTTTTAAAGATGGATAAAAATCTTCTAGAAGACTTGAAGGAGATTGTGCCTAATCAAAAACCAATCTTAGAAGATTATTTTTAAGCAACAAAAAACGCCCTTCAAATGAAAGGCGTCAGACGTCCCCGACTGGAATCGAACCAGCGACGTTTCGCTTAGGAGGCGAACCCTCTATCCTACTGAGGTACGAGGACAACAGCTATTATTTATATGCAACACCCATTCTAACGTGATTGAAATTCTTTAGCAAGTAAAAACGGAGGAAGTTTTATGGTTAAGCGATTAATTAGTGCTACACCTAGTGAAGTAGCTAAGATGAAAGGCCCAGAATTAAAACAAGCGATTAAAGCTAGTGAAGGCCGCACCATCTGTGTAGAAAATGTGGTAGGCGCCATGCCGCAAGCAGGAGATTTGACCAATGCAGAAGTAGCGAAAGCCTTTGGAGCGGACTTGATTTTATTAAATGGCTTTGACTGCTTCCGTCCCATTGTTATGGGAGTACCAGGGATTCCTTTTGACCGGGTTCTCGGTGCGGATGAAAAAATTGAAAATCCGCTTCCGATTTTAAAACGATTAACAGGTCGTCCCATTGGTATTAATTTAGAACCAGTGGCCCAAGATAGTGATTTGATGAGTGAAAAAGTAGAAATTTCTGCTGGCCGTACTAGTTCTGTGGCCACGATTCAAAAAGCTGAAGAGATGGGCGTAGATTTTATTTGTTTTACTGGCAATCCCGGAACTGGTGTAACCAATGAGGCCATTGCACAAGCAGTGAAAATTGCCAAAGAACATTTTTCTGGCATGGTGATTGCCGGCAAAATGCACAGTGCAGGCTCCAGTGAACCAGTAGTGACAAAAGAAGCCATTGAAGCGTATGCGAAAGCTGGCGCAGATGTTTTGTTACTGCCGGCAGTAGGCACCATTCAAGGATTTTTGGAAACCGATTTAATTGAAGCTGTGAAGTTTGCCAAAGAGCGAGATTTATTGACCATGACGGCTATTGGTACCAGTCAAGAAAGTGCTCGGCCAGAAACACTACGCCAAATTGCCTTGACTGCAAAAACTTGCGGTGTGGATATTCAACATATTGGGGATGCTGGTTATGGTGGGTTAGCTCCCGCAGAAAATATCTTTGAAATGTCCATTGCCATTCGTGGTATGCGTCATACATTGTATCGCTGTGCGCAATCGATTAATCGCTAGTATCATTCTAAATAAAAACGGTGATCAGTGGTTTTAACGGTTAAGAGCTAAGGTATGCAATTTTAAGTTTGAAAAGGCGACGATCTTCCAAGGTTACTTAATGGAAGAGCGTCGCCTTTTGTGTTGGAGCTAGTTCAATTAGAAGAAGACTGCTACAAGCTTTATGAGGAAAGATCACTCCATTTTTTTTGTTGCCCTAAAGCGATATGGCGAATTTCATCGTAATGAACCTTTTCATTTGCCACAAAAATTCCCAATTCATCAAAGCCCTGAACGTTCCCAGTTATATCAGGCAGATAATGTCCTTCTTGATCTAATTCTTCTTTTTGTAAAACGATGGGGCGATTTTTTTGTTGGGCGGTTTTTAAGACTTCGCCGATTTCTTCTGAGGTCATTAAGGGTTTCTGAGACCAAATCAGGTCTTGAACTTGTTTTTCTTTTGCTAACTGACTGGTAT
>NZ_JBCOJC010000042.1:0-20189 GCF_040925905.1 Enterococcus sp. 2201sp1_2201st1_C11_2201SCRN_220225 | reverse complement strand
CATTGAACTGATTAATCCTAAAATCGTGAAAGCCACTGGCAAAACAATTGATGTGGAAGGCTGTTTAAGTATTCCCCATGTTTACGGCACTGTCCAACGCGCCCAAAAGATCGTAGTCCATTACTATGATCGAGAAGGAGACGAGATGGAGCTAGTGGCCTATGATTATTTGGCCCGAGCCATTCAACATGAAATCGATCACTTACAAGGAATTTTATTTACAGAAAAGATGATTGAACAAATTCCGGAAGAAAAGTTAGAAAGCTATATGGAGGCGAAGCACGATGACTAAACTTGTATTTATGGGTACCCCCGCTTTTTCCGTGCCAATTTTAGAAGGCTTGGTTGAAGCAGGCTATGAAGTTCTAGCGGTGGTGACTCAACCAGATCGGCCTGTGGGGCGCAAAAAGACCGTTACCCCAACCCCAGTCAAAGTAGCGGCGGAAAAATTGGGCTTAGAAGTATTACAACCGGAAAAAATCAGCGGTTCTTGGGAAATGGACAGAATTGCGGAATTAGCGCCGGATCTATTAGTGACGGCAGCTTTCGGTCAATTTTTACCAGAAAAGCTGTTGCAAGTACCTCCCTTTGGTGCAATTAATGTCCATGCTTCCTTATTGCCCAAATACCGCGGTGGTGCGCCGGTGCATTACGCCATTATGAACGGGGATGCACAAACGGGGGTTACCATTATGGAAATGATCAAAAAAATGGATGCCGGGGCGATTTACAGCCAAGCCTCTTTGCCGATTACAAAACAAGATGATGTAGGCACCATGTTTGATAAACTCAGTCTATTAGGTCGGGATTTATTACTGGAAACATTGCCCAAACTCTTAGCTGGGGAATTGGAAAAAATACCTCAGGCAGAAGATCAAGTGACGTTTTCACCTAATATTTCTCGGGAACAAGAAGCCGTGGATTGGACTAAAACCGCTGAGTTAATCGACTGCCAAGTACGGGGCATGCGGCCGTGGCCAATCGCTTTTACCATGTACCAAGGCGTGCGTTGGAAATTATGGAGCGTGCGGCCATTAACCGAGACGACTGCAGAAGCACCGGGCACAATCATCCGCAAAGACAAAAAAGAACTGTGGGTTGCTTGTGGGGAAGGCTCCGTTTTAGCCATTGAAGAATTGCAACCAGCCGGTAAAGGCCGACAAGGAATTCAAGCGTTTCTTAATGGCGTAGGCCAAAGTGTCGCAGCGGGCCAAAAGTTGGGAGAATAAGATGACAGAAACCAAAAAAAGCGCCAAAAAAACCAGTCCTAAAAATCATCCATTGGAAAGTTCCGCTCGTTTAGCAGCGCTACAAGCTTTAGAGCGAGTGGCTAAAGGTGGCGCTTATTCCAATTTATTGATTAATGAAGTGGTGAAGCAAGGACGATTAAGTGACAAGGATCGTCGGTTGCTAACAGAGATTCTCTATGGCACCATTGCGCGTCAGTTGTTATTGGATTACTACTTAACCCCTTTTTTGAAAAAAAGCAAAAAGGTGGATCTCTGGGTTCGACTGTTGTTGCAGCTTTCACTATTTCAAATGCTTTATTTGGATAAGGTGCCGGATCACGGTGTTATTAATGAAGCGGTAGAAATCGCCAAATACCGAGGTAATCCGGGAGCTGCAAAGTTTGTCAATGGTGTTTTGCGCAATGTGCAGCGTCAAGGAGTTCCTGAAGTTACGGCTATTTCTGACCCCATAAAACGCTTAGCTATCGAGATTAGTATGCCATTATGGTTAACGGAAAAACTTGTGAATCAATTAGGCATAGAAGAAACCCGCAAGTTAGGGCTTTCTTTATTGGAGCCAAGCCATGTATCTGCTCGAGTGGATACGCGCTTTATCAGTCGTGAGTCGGCGATTGCAACATTGGCCCAAGAAGGGATCGAAGCCGTGGCAAGTCTTGTCTCACCTTATGGGATTGTGGCTAAAAAAGGTTTTTTAGCGGGCAGCAGTCTCTTTAAAGCCGGCAAGATTACCGTACAAGATGAGAGCTCCATGTTAGTAGCCCCTGTCTTACAAGTTCAAGCAGACAGCGAAGTCTTGGACGCCTGTGCCGCTCCTGGGGGGAAAACCACTCATATCGCAACTTTCTTAAATGAAGAAGCGGGTGGCAGTGTGACGGCTTTAGATATTCACAAGCAAAAAGTGAAGTTGATTGCGGAAAACGCCCAACGCCTCCACGTGGAAAATGTGGTTTATCCTGAACAATTGGATGCGCGAACAGTGGGGGAACATTTCCGTCCTGATTATTTTGATCGGATTTTGGTGGATGCCCCTTGTTCTGGTCTAGGATTAATGCGCCGAAAACCGGATTTAAAATATCAGAAGCAACCAGCAGACTTTGTGCGGTTGCCAGAAATTCAGTTGGCAATTTTAAACAGTGTGGCACCAACCTTGAAATCAGGGGGACTCTTAGTGTACAGTACGTGTACCATTACTCCAGAAGAAAACCAAGAGGTAGTGGCGGCCTTTTTAGCTAGTCATCCTGATTTTGAATTGCAACCAATTGTCGCAAATGAATTGGTGCAAGGAGAAATTCAAGACGGCTTGTTGACTATTTATCCCCAACGTTTCATGACCGATGGCTTTTTCATTAGCTGTCTGAAGAAAGTATAACGAGGTGAACCATTAGATGGAAATCATAATTCGTTCCGATATTGGACAAAAACGCAGTAGCAATCAAGATTTTGCGGCAACTTTTGAAAATCAAGCAAATATCCCATTGTTGATTTTGGCCGATGGTATGGGTGGGCATCAAGCAGGTGATTTAGCTAGCCGTTCTACCGTAGAAGACATCGGTGCTTTGTGGCAAACAACCGATTTAGCTGATCCAGAAAAAACCGCTTCTTGGTTAGTCCAAACGATTCAAAGGGAAAATCAAGTGATTTACAATAAAGGGCAAGAACAAATGCAAACTACCGGCATGGGTACCACCATTGTAGCCAGCGGTATTTTTGATAAGAATTATATTATCGCCCATGTAGGAGACAGCCGAGCCTATCTTTTGCGCCAAGGTCGCTTGAACCAACTCACAGAAGACCATTCTTTGGTCAATGAATTGGTACGCGAAGGAGAAATCACCAAAGAAATGGCGGCTACTCATCCTCGCCGAAACGTATTGACCCGCTCTGTGGGAATGCCCGGAGATGTAGCTGTGGATGTGACTGATGTAGCTGCTTTTCCTGAAGATATTTTGCTGATTGCTTCAGATGGTTTGACCAATATGATCACAGAAGCTGAAATTGCCGAAATTTTGGCGAATGGTCACAGCTTGGCTGACCGAGCAGATGAACTGATACGAAGAGCCAATGAGCAAGGCGGCGTGGATAATATCACCGTGCTTTTGTGTGAACGAGGAGGTCATGAGCAATGATCGAAATCGGCAAAAAAATCAGTGGTCGCTACTTAATTGTAGGCAATATCGGTTCTGGTGGTATGGCGAATGTCTACTTAGCGCAAGATTTAATCTTGGATCGAGAAGTGGCAGTCAAAGTATTACGCTTTGACTTTCAAAACGATCAAGCTGCTATTCGCCGTTTTCAACGGGAAGCCTTAGCGGTTACAGAGCTGGTTCATCCAAATATCGTTTCGGTTTATGATGTGGGTGAAGAAGACGGCATGCAGTATTTGGTCATGGAATACGTGAAAGGGATGGACTTGAAGCGTTATATCCAGACTCGCTATCCGATTCCTTATTTGACTATAGTAGAAATCATGGAACAAATTTTATCCGCCATTGCTTTGGCCCATGATCATCGGATTATTCACCGAGATTTAAAGCCGCAAAATATTTTGATCAATGAAGATGGTGTGGTCAAAATCGTGGATTTCGGTATTGCCATCGCTTTATCGGAAACTTCTATTACTCAGACCAATTCCATGTTAGGCTCTGTGCATTACTTATCGCCAGAGCAAGCCCGAGGCAGTATGGCCACCAATCAGTCCGATCTTTACGCCATTGGGATTATCCTCTATGAAATGCTAACCGGAAAAGTACCTTTTGATGGAGAATCGGCAGTCACCATCGCTTTAAAACATTTTCAAGAAGACATTCCCTCGGTGCGCATCTATGATCCAAATGTACCGCAATCATTGGAAAACGTGGTCTTACACGCTACGGCCAAAGACCCTGCCGATCGCTACAAAACCGCCGATGAGATGAATCAAGACATCTCCAGTGCACTATTGCTAGAACGGCTCAATGAACCCCGTTGGCAACCTCATTCTATGTTAGATGAGACTCGTGTGTTAACTCCAGTGGAAGCCAGTGAAATTGCACCAAAAGAAGTTCCACCAGTAATACCTGCGACAACTCCAGAACCTGAAGTAGAGCCTGAGCCTAAGAAAAAGAAAAAATGGTGGTTAATTCCTCTCTTTTTGATCTTAGCAGCTGCTGGAGGATTAGCTTACGCTGTCCTCGGTGGGGGGCAATCGGAAATCACTGTGCCTAACCTTGAAAATATGACAGAAGCCGCCGCTCGAGAAAAATTAACGGCAGTAGGCTTGACCCCGGCAGTGGATGTCAAAGAAATCCCCAGCGATGAAATTGACGAAGGACGGGTAGTCAAAAGCGATCCCGGTATCGGAGACGTGGTAAAAAAGAAAGCCGAAGTCACCCTTTACTTAAGCTCGGGTAGTAAAAAAATTGCAATGGACGATTATAGCGGCCAAACCTATAAAGAAGCTCAAACAGCTTTAATCAAATTAGGCTTTAAAGAAAGCAACCTCTCCACCACTACTGAATACAATGACACTGTAGAAAAAGGCGATATTATTTCTCAAACGCCGGCAGTTGGCACCGAAGTAACCCCGGAAGAACAAGAAGTTACCTTTGTGATTTCTGATGGAGTGGAACCAATCACCATGGAGAACTATCTGAATTGGAATCAGGCAGATGCTTATAGTGATTTAACTACGCAAGGCATTGCAGAAGACCATATTAAAATCGAAGAAGATTACAGCAGTGAGTATGCTGCCGGGACTGTTATGAAGCAATCCCCTGGTGCCGGCAAAGAAGTCATCCCCGGTGATACCGTGGTGACCTTAGTAATCAGTCGCGGACAAAGCGAGCTAACCTTGGAAAGTTTGAAAGGAAAAAGCCTGAGTGAAGCCCAAAGCTATCTATCAGAGCAAGGATTGGTCCAAGGAGATACGACAGAAGAGTATTCTAAAGATGTCCCTGAAGGCCAGGTTATTTCTACGAGCCCAGAAGCTGGCAGTAAAGTTGCCATTGGTTCTAGCGTGTCACTCGTCGTCTCAAAGGGCAAAGAACCAGAAGCCGAAGTTACAGATTATACGGTGAGATACTCTGCTAGCTACGACACCGAGGGGACCCAAACCAGCAGTGGTGAAGATTTACCAGAACAAAAGATCAAAGTTTGGATTGTGGATCATAAGAACAAAAATAAAAAAGAAGTGGATAGCTTCACTTTAAAATCTGCTAGCCAGCAACACACTGGAACGGTTACCGTTTCAATCGCAGAAGGAGAAAGTGCGACAATTTATTATCAGCGGGATAATGGATCAATTGGTGAGCAGACGATTACCGAGGATACGAATATTACCATTCCTTAATAAAAGATAAAAAACCTCTGACAATTTTCAAAGTTGTCAGAGGCTTTTTTGGTGTAGATATTTTTGAGGGAAAATTCTTTTTTGTTTCAATGCTTTTTGGTGATAAGCTTCCCATAAAGCATTGAAAAGTTGGGTTTGGCAATGAATTTCATGGGTTAAATCAATCAGAAAATAAGGTTTGTCACAATCAGGAGGTAAAAGATCTTCAAAAGTAGTCAGGAAAAAATCTACATTTGGATCATCAACGGTAGTGAAAACTATGTTAACAAATGTAAACTGGCGCATCAGATTATTCAAAATCTGCTGGATGTAATGATCTGGTGAAGTGATGATCCCCACGGTTAGATAGTAACGTTGGAAACAATTTTTATAGTTGGCAAACAAAGCGTAAGTACAGTCTTCTACAAAATCGTTTAGATGTTTGGACAGCCAAGGGAAACTTTGACGTTTGGCTACTTTTTGGAAAAATATTTTTTGCTGCCGCTTGAGTTGGTCAAATAAAGGCCGTTCGATTGGAGGGATGTAGCGGCTTAAGTCGGAAATCATGGGAATATCTCCAGCAATCAGATTAAAGCGCAAAAGAATGGTTAAAAAATTTATCCGCCAAAGATTTAAGTGTTCATATTCTGTGGCATTCAAAGCGACGATTTCCGTAAAAAAATAATCTTGAAATTCAAATACCAATCGCCTAAGTGAATTTTTTTCAGGTAAAGCTAGAAAATACTCCAGGAGTTTTTTTCCTCGAAAGTCCATTTCCAAATACAAAGGAGTCAATAAGAATAAACAATTTAAACTAAGTTGATGGCGCTTTTGCTGAGTTTTTTCAGCGATAAATTTTTGAGTATAGGCTAATAAAGACTGTGGGAATGAATCAATCAGTAAAACTGGGTAAGCTTCTTCATCTAAAAGATGACCTTGTTCATAACGCAGGCGCTGTACACCTAAATGTAAGAAGATTTCTTTGGTGTGCATAAAATGGTGACAATCCTCGTTTAACTTTTGAGCAAACCAAACTTCATCTTGTAAGGAGAGAGCAGCCTGATTAAGATCTTCACCGTGATTACCTAGCCAGAGATAAGTACTGTAAAACATCCGCAGTACTAGTTCTGATCCAGTAATCTTCATTTTCTTCGCGCTCAAATTCAGATTAAAACGCTGAAGTAGTAATTTTAGGGGGCGTAATTTTCGCAGGATAGTAGATTCGCTTAAAAAAAGTTTATTGCAAAAAGTATCAAAGGATTCTTCTGGTTGCATCAAAGTCTGTAAGACAAACTGATAAGGGATCGAGGTGCGAACTAAATACTGAATGTAACAATTGTGGCGATAAAAAGCCGGTTGCCAAATAACTTTTCGATCACGTCCAAAAAAAGTGTACCCGGACAAGGCTTGAAGGTCTCGGTTAATTTCAGCTAGTAAGCTACCAGCTGTTCCATGGGATAAGGTTAAGCAACTACAGACCGTATTAATCGGATAACTACCAGCCGGTTGTTGCAAAAAAAACTCCATAATCACCAATTTTTGTCCCATGGAGTCTTCTAAAAGTAGTGTATTAAGCATATTTTCGCCTCTCTCTGATAATAAAGTGAAATTCTCTTCGCTAATCTTTCTTTGCTTTAATTAAATACGCATTTTTATTGATTCATTACTTTAGAAGGAGATTATTTAAAAGCTCGAAAAAGCCTTTATAAAGCACAAGAGACTGTGATAGCGCTTTATTTAAAATGATTTGTAGGTGAAAAAGTATCTCTTTAAATTAAAATATGGTAAGATGTAAATGAGCTTTGATGCGTAACTTTTGTTTTTGATTTTTGAGATGTTATCGGACAGGTGCAAAAAGGAGGCGGTTAAGCAATTGGATTTTGAAAATATGACACTGGTTTTTTCGTTTAACGAGGGATTTGAAGGCTTTTTTCTTAAATGTGATTGAGGGAGTATTTTGTCATTGATGGTTAAAGACTACTATGCAAAATGAGTGATTTATAATGTGTTCTAGAGAAGTAAAACTTCTTAACTAATTTTATAGGGGCAGGAGTTGTGAGGAAAGACGAAATTCGTAAATTGAGATTGTGATTTGGGAGAAATAAGCTTGCTGTGAAATATTTAATTTTATTGAATGTTTTACGTTTTTTTGAACAAAAATATTTTTCGGGGATTTTCAAAATAGTAAGAAAATAAAATAGAAAATCTTTAAAGATGAAAAATATTAAATTAATAAACATACGATAATTATCAGAATATTCGTTCTATAACATTGTAGAACACGCGTAATGAATCTATTGAGAAAAAAAGACATGTAATTTAATTTTTTTGGAGATGAGTTTTGATTAATTCGTAAAAAATTATTTTTTTGAAAATAACTTTCAAAAAATAAAAAATAAAATAATGGGAATGCGATTAATATACTGATTTAGGTAGAAGTTACTGATGAAAGGAGCTTTGTCAGGGTGTAAAAAAACAAGTATTATTAAGTTAACCATTGTTTTATTACGCAAAAAGGGAGGGGAAACAATGAAAAGAGTACGGAAAAAGCTGTTCACTTTGTCTGGACTATTCATAGTGCTAGCACAAGTATTTGTCATGGCGTTTAGTGGAATTGCTGCAATTGCAATCACACAAGATGAGACTACCAAAAATTTATTTGAAATGAATGGTAGTTCAGCAACTATGGCTTATGAATTAGTCGACAACGATACGATTAAGTGGACAGTCAGTCTCAAAAAGGGAGCGTATGATTCACCAACTCGTTTTATGGTGGATCTAGTGGCAGGCGAATCGTCAGTAGTACCGGAACAAATTCAATCAACTAATCAGGAAATGGTCTTTGAAAGTAACTATGGGGATGAATACATTCAAGGCGGGTTTAGTGAACAAGTGACGGGTTCGATGAGTGGAGAAACTACTATTTCTTTTGTAACGACACGTCAAATCAGCAATCTGGTGGTAACACCAAAACTTGTGACCGTTCCAACTATTAATGAAGCTATGACAATGGCAGCAACAGTAACGACTGATTCTACCACTGAGGCAGAAGCTGAGGTACAACCAACTGTTGCAAGTGAGCCAGTGAATCTTTTGGAAAATGTACCAAATGTTACCTTTAATATTCCAGCAGTAGAGGCGGAAAAGCCGGAAGAAACTAATCCAGTGGTGCCTGAAACGCCAGCTTCTGAGGGAGAAATAGAAGGTGGGACAGAAGTACCTGTTGATACTACTGGGACTGAAGAAGCGGGAAATCCAGAAGTAGTAGCTGAAGAGCCTGAACAGGAAGTTGAAGAAGGGCTTGATAATGAAATTATAGGACCAACTCAGTTTCAAGGTCTTGTAGCTTTATCAGGAGTTCAAGCTACAGCAGCTGTGGTAGATCCGTTTAAATATTACCCTATTGGAAATTCTACTGGGAGCTATCCGATTCATGGAACAAGTAATCATTCCCAATCAGGTAGTGCCATCACTCAGTCAGATAATATTAAAAATTACAATTATGGTAAGGGGGAAGGCACTGATGATGGTATACCACTCTATGATACGAGTATGAAAGGATTAAATTTTACTACTGGTTATCACGAATATGGCAATGAGGAAAAGGGGCGCATTAATACTAAGAAGACAGTAATGCCAATTGTTAATGAGCCTAATTCATTCCAAGTCCAATTAGATACGATTGGTGATGCGATTCGACCATTAGAAGATATTGATATCGTTCTGGTGCTGGATAAGTCTGCTAGTATGAATAAGGATAATCCTACTCGTTGGAACCAATTGAAGAGTGCAGTTAGTTCTTTTACATCAAGTATTTTAAAGGAAAATGAGCTCAAAAAATCTCGTATTCAGATAGGAATGGTTAGCTTTTCTTCAAATGGTACTGGAGACATTCGTGCGGAAGTTGCTTCATTCTCAGATTTAAACTCTACTACTGTTACTGATGGATTTACATCTGATTTATCAGATATTACGAGTCATACTATGTATACTACTAGTCCTGCTAATGGAAACCAATCTGGTAGTGGGACACCTACTTTTATTGGAGTGGATGCGGGCTTGACACTGCTCTATGATGGAACTGCTGGGGCGAGATCGACTGCTAAAAAAGTAATGATAACAATTACTGACGGTGAACCTACTTTTTATCCAGAAACCAGAGATGGACATGATAAGTATAGTCTAGCGAGTGCCTCTAAAACACGAGAAAACAACAATAGAATATTGAGATATAGTTCAAGTAGAAAACGGGGTAATGGTAACGGTAATGACCCAGATAACGTGGAAAAGTGTAAAAAACCCAATATCGATTTTATAAATGACAAATATAGTGAGGGAGCATACTCAGGATCATACTTTTATTCAGTTGGTTTCCATACCGGGAAAGACGCTAATGACGTTGTTGACGCTTTAGGCCCTCAGGGAGCCTTTAATGCAAATTCTATCGATACTTTGGTAGCGGCACTAAAGAATTCCGTAGCTAACTTGGTTTCAACAATTGCGAATGCTACGATTATTGATCCAATGAGTGATTATGTAAATCTAGATTCAACAACCATAGTAAAACAAGGATTAAATCTATCAAATGATGGCGTTTTAAGTACTACTACTCCTAACAGCGAAATTACAGTGACAGACAAAAATAACCAAATTACAGTTAATAATGTCAACTTGAGTTGTGATGCTTCAGGAAGGCAAGGATATCGTATCACCTACAAAGTGACACTAAAAGAGGCTTATCAAGATGGTAAATTCTATCCAACGAATAAAACAACTTATCTTGCAAATGGGGATGGTACTAATAAATATTATGCAGTACCGTCAGTGAAGCTAGCACCGAAAGATGTTTCATTCACAAAAATTAATGCGTCAGAAGAGACGCTAGAAGGTGCTCAGTTTACATTAACGGGTAACGGAAGGACGTATACCTCAAATATTACTGAAGATGATGGGAAAGTTACTTTTACAGCAGTCGTACCGGGGGATTATACTTTAACCGAAATTAAAACTCCAGTAGGACATGAGGTAATGTCTCCGATTACAGTTAGAGTTGATGAAGAAGGCGTTATTAAAAAACTTGAAGGTGATAAAGAGAGCCCTTTACCAAGTGTAACTAACACTCTCAAACCAATTGAAATTACACTAAACAAAAAAGGATCAGGTGAAGCACTAGATGGAGCAACTTTTGTCTTGAAAAAAGGTGACAACATAGTTGAGACATTTAAGAAAAGTGGAAATACAACAGGCTTATACCAGTTGACTGAAGTTACTCCAGATGTCTATGACTTATACGAAACAGTTGCCCCAGAAGGATATAAAGCACTTCAGCGTATCGGAAAGCTAACGATTGATAGGTATGGTGTTCCAAAATTTGAGAAAAATAGTGAAATCGATCAGGATGTGACTGTCAGTGTGGATAGTAGGGGCGACACTATCAAAATTGCTTTTTCGGATATCAATAACGTTCTTAAACCAATCGAAGTTAGCTTAAACAAAAAAGGAGCAGATGGAGCATTAGTGGGAGCAACCTTTACCTTACAACAAGGTGAAACGATTATTGAGACATTCTCTGAAAGTACAATTACGGAAGGATTACATCAATTAAAAAACCTTGCTCAAGACACCTATGATTTATACGAAACAAAAGCGCCAGCAGGCTATAAAGCTCTTGGGTATATTGGCAAACTGACGATTGGTAAACACGGTGTCCCAACTTTTGAAAAAAATACCAATCTTGATCAAGATATAAAAATTATCGTAGATAGTAAGGGAGATACTATCAAGATTTCTTTCACAGACATCATGAATACTATCAAAGACTTTGACTTAACCGTGAATAAGGAAGACGATCTTGAAGGTAAACTAAAAGGTGCGGTATTTACACTAACCGGAAATGGTGTCAATCAACAAGTACCGAAAACTGATGATCCAGAAACAGACACGTTCACTTTTAATAATTTGAAACCTGGAACTTACCAATTAACAGAGACCAAATCACCGGATGGTTTTGTTGGGCTAAGCGAATCAATTACTATTATCATCTCAACTCAAGGTGATGTAACAGTAAGTGGCTATGAGGTTACAAATGATCCAACGCAGACAGAAAGTGAATCTGGGTTACCACTTGCTGTAGCAATTAAAACAACAGGTTCTGATAATAACACTATCTCTTTCAGCGTTATCAACAAGAAAAAAGTTCCTTTACCATCAACCGGGGGATCCGGTACGATGTTCTTTGTCACAATAGGGGTCTTGGGACTCTTGTCAACCGGTTTATACTTCCTTCAACGCAAAGATCAGGAGGTGGCGTAAGATGAAAAAGATGTTTAAATACCTTAGCCTTCTGCTTCTCTTGCTACCAATTTTCTCGATGAATGGAAATCGTGTAAATGGAGCTGAGCTAGAAAGTAATGACGTAAATATCATCTTGCATAAAATTGCTTTTCCAAATGGAGAAATGCCAGAAGAGATTGCTAATACGGGAAATCTAGCAGGGGAACATCAAGACTTATTACAAGAATATCGTGGCTTAAATGGTGTAACATTTGAAGTCTATGATATGACGGAAAAATTTTATGAAATGCGCAGTAGTGGTTCTACTGTTGAAGCAGCCCAATTGGCTCTGAGCCAGTTAGCAGACGATGATTTGGGAGTTGTTCTAGCTACTCAAATTACTGCAACAGATGTGAATGGTGATAAGGGTGCTGCGAGCTTTACTCTTCCGGCTACAGATGGTTTGGGACGAGATAAAGTGTATCTATTCCACGAGTCACAAGCACCAGAAGTTATTGAGACAAAGGCAAAAAATATGGTGGTTGTCTTGCCGGTATACACAGAAGGAGAAGAGCTACTTTCCACGATTCATTTGTTCCCTAAGAATGAAGAGAAGGTACATGAAGAGCCACCTTTTGAAAAAATTGTCGTTGATCAAGCAGGAAGTTATCAATTTGGAGATATTTTAACTTATGAAATCTCTACTAAGGTTCCCGTTGATATTGAAAAGTATCAAAAATTTGAGGTAAGTGATGAGGCTGATCCAGGACTTGCTTACCAAATGGGTACTTTACAAGTGACAATCGCAGGCGAGTCAGCAGCACATCTTTATGAGCTAGTAGAGACTGAATCAGGGTTTACTGTGAATTTCGTGGATTTTGAAGCTTTGAACGAGCATATTGGTGAAGAGATTGTCTTCCAATATCAAACTCAATTAGTAGAAACAAAAACAGAAACCAATGCGTTCAAAAATCACGCTTGGTTGGTAACTGATTTTGAGGAAATAACCCAAGAAGTGGAAGTGAAAACTGGTGGTATGCACTTTAGCAAAGTAGACCTGGAAGATGAGTCCATCGTATTATCAGGAGCAAAATTCCAAGTACGCAATGCTAAAGAAGAATATTTAAGTAAAACCGCCACTGGTTACGCGTGGACCACAGATGCTAAGGATGAAAACTTAGTAACATTAACCTCGGGTGACAAAGGGCAATTTGAAATTAATGGTTTGACCTATGGCGATTACTATTTGCAAGAAACAGTTGCACCAAAAGGATATGAATTGGGCACTGAGTTAGTGAAATTCACTGTTTCAGAGAATAGTTATACTGCAGGAGATACGGGGATTCTGAAGGTAGTCAATTTGAAGACACCGGAACGTCCTGATCTACCGGATACTTCAGACGAACCAGTAACGCCAGCTACACCGACAACACCAACGGTAACTCGCAAAACATTACCAAAAACAGGCGAAACAAAAAATAGTAGTTTTATCTGGTTGGGAGCCATTTTGATTGCGGGAGTAGCAATCGCATTATGGCAAAAAAATAAAAAGAATGGGAGTGAACGAGAATGAGGCGAAGAAAACTAGTTACAATCATATTGGGGATTATTATGGTGTTACCTCTATTTTTAGGGCTTGGAGGAATAAAAGGAATCGACGTTGAGGCAGCTGAAGACGTAACATTAATGATTCACAAGAAAAAAATGACAAAATTCCCTGGAGACTTTATTCAAAACACAGGGAAAGAAATGGATGAGGTGTTTAATGACTATGATCCTCTACCTGATGTGAGATTTAATGTTTATAATGTGACGGCGGTATTTTACGAAAATTATATTGCAAAAGATGGTAAAACAGCTCAAGACTTTGCTATACAAGAAGTTAAAAAATTAGATGAGACAAGTTTAGGAACTCCTGAGTTCACGGATACCACTGATGAAGACGGAAACATTACTTTTAGGAATGTGGCTAAAAAAACTGATAAACAAGATGCTGTCTATCTAATTGTAGAAGAACCAAAAGAAGGTGTGACAGCAGGTGAAAGAATGGTTGTTGCCTTTCCAGTGTATGAAATGACGACCGATGGTGAGTATACTGATGAGGAACTAGATACGATTCACCTGTACCCGAAAAACGTGGTTGAAACAGACGGATCCTTAGTTATTAATAAGAAAGGTACTGCGGAGGGTGAAGCATTAAATGGAGCAGAATTCATCATTTCTCGTAAAGTGGGATTGGATGATGAAGAAGCGACCCAATATCTTTCTGGAGCAGCCGAGGGGATGTTTACTTGGGGGAGTTTAGCAGATGCGGTTAAATTTTATAGTGGAAACACATATAAAATGAGCGAGGCAAAGGAAGCCGTAAAAGGTATTTTAGAAGAACCAGGAACCGATGGTGAGTTGAGTATTGTTGGCTTTGAATATGGATCTTATACTTTAACCGAAACCGCAGCACCAGAAAAGGCCGGGTTGATTAAAGAAGATTATGAATTTACGATTTCTTCAGATAAAATCTCTGCAGAATTTGAGGTTGAGAATGATACCAGTATTGTTGAAAAGAAAATTGCCGAAGTTAAAGTGGGCGGAAATAGTTATGGAATCGGTGAAGCCATTGGTTATGAGATTTCTACCAATATTCCAATGGGGATTCGAAGATTAGTTGATGATCAACCCTATTACACAAAATTTGAATTAGTGGATACTCATGACAAAGCATTGAGTTTCATTGAAGGTACCTATTCCTTAGTCATGCGAGATGAAGAGGGGACAGAGACGGAAATCCTGGAAACTAGTACTGAAGGGACTAAAAACTATTCCATTACTCATGCAGCTGGCACTGGAAGCATAACAACGGATAGCTTTACGGTCGCAGTTACACCAGATTATATTGTTAATCTAACACCAGGAGCGAAGTTAGTCTTTAAATATCAAATGAAACTAAATGCGGCTGCCAATCCAGACACCGGGTTTGATAACAGTGTTAGTGTAACGACTAGCCACACTACTGATACTTCAGAAATTGTTACGGTCAAAACTGGTGGGAAACGGTTTGAAAAAGTAGATGCAGATGCAACTACCAATAAACTTAGTGGTGCTACATTTATTGTAGCCAAAGGATCAGGAACTGCTAGAGAGTATTTAATTGTAGATAGCAATAAGGAAGTTTCTTGGACAACTACTAAAGCCTCTGCAACGCCGTTTACTTCTGTTGCTGATACAGGTATTGTGGATGTTAAAGGGTTAGAGTATGGTCAATACACATTGATTGAAACCGTAGCGCCAACAGGCTACGTGTTGCCTGCTAATCCAGAAACACCTTTCACAATTTCTGAAGGATCATATGGTTCTGGGACTACTTTGGTAGATCCAGCAGATGTTCCTAACAAACACAAAGGCTCCCTTCCTTCCACCGGTGGTTTCGGTATCGTAGCCTTTGTTGCCATCGGCGTTGTGGCAGTGGCAGGGGCCGTGTTGTACTTCACGAAAGGACGTCGTCAAATCGAAGGATAAGTGATAAAAAACTAGGGTTTCGTGTGGGAATATGCTAAAGTAATTCTAGGACGGAGTGATTTATGTCGGCAGGGCATTGGCTTGAAGAAGCCCAAGAGTCCTGTCGGCATTTTTGTGTAAAGAGAAGGGATGACAAGGATGAAAGAACCTGAAAAGAAGTCCAAAAGAAAGTCAGGGACGAAGCATGGTTTCCATAAGCGATTAATTGCGGACATTATTATGATTTTGGTATTAATCGTGGGAGTGGTGGCACTTTTCTATCCTTTGGTCAGCGACAAACTCAATGAAGTAGTGGATCAGCAGATTATTTCTTACTATCAAAAGAAGGCCAATCAAGAAAATGAAGCGGCTATGGAAAAAATTAAGGCAGAACAAGAGGCCCGCAATAAAAAAATTGCCGAAGAAGGAACCAATCCCGGCACGGACCCTTTTGCCGATGAGCGTAAAGAAGTAGAAGAAAAGCCGACGCCGGATTATTATGAAACCCATACGATTGGGGTAATTCGTATTCCGAAAATTGATGTGAAGCTACCAATTTTTGATCGTACTACTGAGGTCTTTTTGAACAAAGGGGCGACTTTACTAGAAGGTACTTCTTATCCTACCGGTGGTGAGAATACCCACAGTGTGATTTCGGCTCACCGGGGTTTACCAGAGGCCAAATTATTTACGGATTTGCCGGAATTGGAAACCGGGGATCATTTCTACATTGAAATCAATAACGAAACCTTAGCCTACGAAGTGGATCAGATCAAGACTATTGAACCCACAGAAACAGAAGACTTACAGATTGTTGAAGGGCAAGACTTGATTACATTGATGACTTGTACGCCTTATATGATTAATACCCATCGCCTCTTAGTGCGGGGACATCGAATTCCTTATGTGCCAGAGATGAAAAATGAACTTAACAAGTCGGACAAACAGCGACTTCTGGAGCAGATTTTGATTCTTGGCGGTGCGGTGTTAGTAATTCTCGCCTTACTGACATTGATTGGTTTTTGGTTGCGGGGTGTGTTGATTCATCGGCGCCGCTATCAATTGAAGTTTCAATTGGTAGATGGAAATGGCCAGCGGATTTCGGGAGTTTCTTTTGGTATTTTTACCAAAAATGGCAAACGGCCGATTTATCGCAATGGGCAGCCACTTCAAGCTGTGACGGATGACAATGGTATTTTTGAGATTGCCGATTTACTAGGGGGCAAGTATTTAGTAAAAGCTACGCAACAAGAGCTTCAATTGAAAGCTAAAGTCAAGAAGCTAAAAGCACCTCGCTTTTTACTGCTTTTGACGAAGAAGAGTGCCTTGGTTAAAGGGGAATGTAATGACTATCCGATTTTTGTAAAATATCCTCAAGGGTGAATTTTATCGCAAGGGGAACGAGAAAATGAAAACCCGATGAAGAAAACAAGAGGTTTCTGGTGACTTTCGCCAGAAGGTTCCTCTTGTTTTCTTTTTTACCCACAAAATATGATAGAATAAACGGGAAGTAGCAAGTCTGGGTAAGCCAGTTTGCTTGAAAGGAGTGTGCCCATGAGAGGACAGATTCGCAAGGCTTTGAGCGGTTTTTATTACATCGAATCAGAAGGAACGACTTATCAAACGAGAGCCCGGGGGAATTTTCGGAATCGTAAAATCACGCCCTTAGTGGGAGATCAAGTGATTTTTGAAAGTAGCAATCTCACAGATGGTTATTTATTGGAAATCTTGCCACGGAAAAATGAACTCGTCCGTCCCCCAGTGGCCAATGTGGATACTGGTGTAATCGTGATTAGTTTGGTAGAGCCAGCTTTTTCTTTTAATCTTTTAGATCGTTTTTTAGTAACTTTGGAATATAAAGAAATTGAACCTGTCATTTATTTGAGCAAGCTGGATTTGATGCCGGACAATAGCTTGGCCGATGTAATCAAGGAGCGTTATGAAAAAATCGGCTATCAAGTGATTGCTTCTTCTGATCAAGAGGCCAATCAACGGCAGTTATTTCGTATTTTTGCCAATGGCTTGACGGTTTTTATGGGGCAGTCCGGTGCGGGGAAATCGACGTTATTAAATAAATTAGTGCCAGAGTTAGCATTAGCTACAGGAGAAATATCGGAATCATTAGGACGGGGCAAACACACTACCCGTCACGTTGAATTATTGCCGATTGCAGGCGGTTTAGTGGCGGATACGCCGGGATTTAGCTCCATTGATTTTTTGAATATTGAAAGTCAAGAATTGCCGCGCATGTTTCCAGAATTTGTGGCAGCTGCGCCTCATTGCAAATTTCGGGAGTGCATGCACATAAAAGAGCCAGATTGTGAGGTCAAACGACTGGTGGCAACTGGTGAAATTGCCACCAGTCGCTATGAAGATTATCAACAGTTTTTAGAGGAAATCGAAAACCGACGCCCAGTATATAAGAAGAAAAAATAAAGCAGAATCAGGAAGGAAGAGCAGAAGATGAAAATTGCACCATCAATTTTAAGCGCAGACTTTGCCAATTTACAACGGGATATTCAATTAGTGGAAGAAAACAATGTAGATGTACTGCATGTCGATATTATGGATGGACATTTTGTACCAAACATTACCTTTGGGCCGAATGTAGTAGCGGCGATTCGACCTTTTACCAAATTGCCTTTGGATTGTCATTTGATGATTGAGCAACCGGAAAATTACGTGAAAGCTTTTGCGGAAGCGGGAGCAGATATCATTAATGTCCATGTGGAAGCTACTCCCCATATTCACCGGGTGTTACAGTTGATTAAATCCTTTGGTGTAAAAGCCGCGGTGACCATTAATCCGGGAACGCCTGTCAGTGCTATTGAGCCAGTTTTGTCTTTGGTGGACATGGTTTTGGTGATGACGGTAAATCCAGGTTTTGGCGGACAAAGCTTCTTGCCGGAATGTTTGGATAAAGTAGCGGCTTTAGCAGAAATTCGAAAAACTGTCGGCTACGAATATGAAATCGAAGTGGATGGAGGCGTGACCCATGAAACGATTGGGGCTTGTCGGGATGCCGGGGCCGATGTTTTTGTGGCGGGCTCGTATATCTATGATGCCCAAGATCCTGCTGGGCGGATTCAAGCTTTGAAAGATGTGCTAGAAGGATGAAGACGCTCTTAGTCGCTGGAGGAAGTCCGGATTTTTGGCCGGTTTTCGGAGAGTTTGAGCGCTATGTGGGCATTGATCGAGGGGCACTGTATTTATTGGAGCGCAACTTGCCCTTGGATTTGGCAGTGGGGGATTTCGACTCTTTAAATGAAGCGGAACGACAACGAGTTTTCACCGGGGCAAAAGCAGTCCAGCGTTCAGTGCCGGAAAAAGACGATACGGATACTCAACTGGCTTTAAGCCAAGTTTTTGCAGAAGATCCTACAGCTCAAGTGACTTTAATTGGGGCAACCGGGGGACGCTTGGATCATTTGTTGGCTAATTTGTGGTTAGCCTTGGAGCCGCGCTTTCAACCTTATCTGCGCCAGATTCGTCTGGAAGATAGTCAAAATTCCTTAGTTTATTACGGCCCGGGAACCCATGAAGTCCAGCGAGAAGCGGGAATGAAGTATTTGGCTTATTGCTGTCTAACGCCGATACCGGATTTGACATTAACCGAGAGTAAATATTTGCTGCATAAACAAAAAGTGCAGGTACCAACTTCCTATGCCAGCAATGAATTTGTCACAGAAAAAGCGGGTTTTTCTTTTTCTGAAGGGGTGATTGCCCTCATCCAAAGTCGGGATTGAGGAAGGAATGGAAAAAAAAACTTAAGAGTCCCCCTTGCTTGGGGATTTGCCTAGGTTTTGTCTAGGAAGAGTGGTAAAATCAAAGCTACAGTCTAAATGCAGTCGAGGTGTCCTTGTGAAAAAGTTTAATCCCAATAAAAATATTATCATCGCTTTGATCCTAGGAATTATTGTGGTGACGATGCTTAGTCTAACATTGGCCAAACGAACTGCCGGTGGGAAACCTAGTTTAGTCCAATCTGTGGTCAATGATAGTGTGGCCATTATGGATAAGGTGGTTTCTGCGCCGATTAAGTTTGTGGAAAACCGCGCGAAAGATGTCGAAGGTCTATTGGATACATATCATGAAAATGAACAGTTGAAAGCCCAACTAGATACTTATGATAATGCAATCCAACAAAATAAAAACAAAGACCGGGAAATTGCCGCTTTAAAAGAGGAACTAGCCTTAAATGAAACTCTTTCTGATTTTGAAAAAGTGACAGCCAACGTCATCAGTCGTTCTCCGGATTCTTGGCAAGATATTTTGGTCATTGACAAAGGTTCCAAAGATGGCTTAGAGGATAATATGGCAGTCCTTTCCCAAAAAGGATTAATCGGCCGGGTGATTGAGGTCAGCCTCGCTTCTGCCAAAGTTGAGTTATTGACCTCTTCTAATCAAACCACTAATCATTTTCCAGTGCGGATTTCCTCTGAAGGCGGAGAGTCTTTTGGTTTGTTGAACAAGTATGACGAAAAATCGGGTACCTTAGTGGTAGATCAGCTCACAGGGGAAGCCGAAATGAAAGCCGGAGATGTAGTTCAAACTTCCGGTCTCGGAGGAAATTCTCCTGCTAACTTGCCTATTGGGACCGTGGTGGAAGCCAAGGTGGATTCTTTTGGTCTAGATAAAAATGTTTACGTGAAACCTTACGCTCAGATGTATGACATCTCTGTGGTCACCGTGGTATTACGATCGGCGGGAGGGGAGTAGCATGAAAGATAAGCAATACTTGGCTTATTATGCCGCTCCTATGTTATTTCTACTGATGTTAGTAGATACCCAATTAACTCAGATTTTTAGTAATGTGACAGAAAATGTCTATGTGGCAAATTCCCATTTGTTTTTAATTGCCTTAATGG